>CAZULR010000009.1:0-25257 GCA_964621235.1 uncultured Acidimicrobiaceae bacterium | reverse complement strand
CCCGCAGGACCTCGTAGGCGAGGCTGATCTCCTTGAAGTGCTCGTCGTCCTCGGACCCGGCCTGATTGGTGTCCGGGTGGAACTCCCGGGCCTTCGACCGGTAGGCGCGCTTGAGCTCCTCGTCCGTGGCGTCCCGTCCGACGCCGAGGAGCTCGTAGAGGTCGGTGTCGGTCATCGGTTGGACTCGCCGAGACGCTCACCCAGCCGGTCGCCGACGACCTTCGCCGCGGCCAGGGCCAGGGGGTAGTTCATCCGGGTCGGACCGAGCAGCCCGATGGTGCCGGCCTCGACGCCGTCCACGGACACCGGCATGACGACGATCGCGCAGGAGGCGAGCGGCTCGACTCCGTGCTCGGTGCCGATGGCCACGGTCAGGCCCGTGTCGATGATGTCACGCAGCAGCGAGACCACGACCAGCTGCTGCTCGAGGATGGTCAGGACCGAGCGCACGGTGTCCACGGCGTCGAAGGCCGCGGCCATCCGCGACGAGCCGCCCACGAACAGCTGCTCGGACCCGTCGACCTCGCCGAGGGCGTGGAGGGCCAGCACGCCGGCGGCCACCACGGTGTCCACCGCCGGCTTGCCGCTGGGGGCCGCGGTGGCCCCGACCTCGGCCAACGTGCTGCCGATCGCGTGGGCGGCGAGGCGCGCCCCCGCCTCGGACAGGACCCCCTCGTCGACGTCCTCGGGGAGCTCGACCGACTGCTTCTGGACGGCGCCGTCGGCCAGGACCACGACCACCAGTCCCAGCCGGGGTCCGAGGCCGACGATCTGCACCGATCGCACAGCGGCCGACTCGTGGGACGGACCGACCACCATGGCGGTGCAGTCGGTCAGATCGGCGAGCAGGCCCGACGTGCGCTCGAGCATCTGCTCGATCTCGCCGTGGGCGTGGTCGAAGAACTGCCGCACCTGGTGGCGGCCGACCGGGTCGAGCGACCCGTTGCCGCCCAGGTGGTCGACGAAGAAGCGGTAGCCCTTGTCGGTCGGGATGCGGCCGGCGCTGGTATGGGGCTGGACGAGATAGCCGTCCCGCTCGAGCGCGGCCATGTCGGAGCGGACCGTCGCCGACGAGACGCTCACGCCCGGGGCGTCCACCACGTGCTGCGAGCCCACGGGCTGGGCCGACCCGATGTACTCGGTGACGACGGCCGTGAGGATCGCCGCCTTGCGGTGGTCCAGGTCCGCGTCGGACTGCGCTGCATGCTCGGATCTGCGGTCATCGACGGTCGGCATGGGCTCACCAGGGAGAGGTCGTGCGGGCCGGACCCCCCGTCGGGGGCCCTGTCTGGTCTGGCACTCCACTCTAGTGAGTGCTGACCACCCTCGACCGTGCAGCCACCTGACGGCCCCGACGGAGGACCCCCCGATACCCTCGCCGTTCCCGGCGCGCTCCGGGTCCTGGCTGCCGGGCCGGCGTGGGGACGTCATCGGGATCCGGCGGGTCAGGCTGTGCCGTGGTCAGCCCGGGGCGGGGTCAGGCCGAGGCGATGAACATCCGCTCGGTCATCGCCGGGCCGAGCGCGATGGCCGCGGTCCCCATGACCAGGGTGAGCGTGCCGTCCGGGGCGCGGGACTGGACGACGGCCGTCGTTCCCGGGGTCAGCCCGTTGTCCCCGAGGTAGCTCAGCGAATCGGCTTCGTGCTCGACGCTCTCGGTGATGCGCAGGAGCTGGACGTGGTCACCGGGCTGAGCGTCGGCCAGGCGCTTCTGCGTGGACCCGTCCGGCCCGACCCCCGGGATCGGGTTGCCGTGGGGACACGTGGTCGGGTTGTCCAGCAGGACCACGAGGCGTGCCTCCACGTCATCGGAGATGACGTGCTCCCACCGGCCGGCCTCGACATGGGCCTTGTCCCAGTCGAGTCCGATGATGTCGACGAGCAGCCGCTCGGCCAAGCGGTGCTTTCGCACGACGCCCTCAGCGAGCGACTGGCCCGCCCGGGTCATGGTGATCCGCCGGGCGCTTCGACTGATGAGCCCATCGGCCTCGAGGCGGTCGAGCATCTCCGAGACGGATGGTGCCGCCTTGCCCAGCCGCTCCGCCAAGCGGGCCTGGATCACCGGGATCCCTTCCTCCTCGAGGGCGAAGATCGTCTCGAGGTACTCCTCGACCGGAGGGTGGAAGCGGTCCTGCACATGCCGATACTACGGCACGGGCGGATGCGGCGGATGCGGCGTGTCGATGGCGCAGGGGGCTGCGCCGTGCGCACGCCCACCGATAGGCTGCCCCCATGGGCGACCCGGCGGCGACGGTTCTCATGTCGACGCGCGATCGGGCGGAGCACCTGCCCCCGACGCTCGACCTGATCCTGGCCTCCGCCCGCCACGCGCCCTTCGAGGTCGAGGTGCTGCTGGTCGACAACGGCTCGACCGACGGGACGCCGGCCCTCCTCGCCGGACTGGCCCGCGACAATCCGGAGATCGTCGTCACCACCGACCCCGTCCCGGGCAAGTCCGGCGCCCTCAACCGTGCACTCGGACTGGTCCGTGGGCGAGCGGTGGTGTTCACGGACGACGACGTCCACGTACCGATCACCTGGTTCGAGGACATGGCGGGGCCGATCCTGGACGGGACGGCCGACGCCGTCTGCGGCAGGATCGTCCTCGCCCCCCACCTCGACCGGCCCTGGCTCACGCCTGCCCTCCGCACCGACCTGGCCGAGTTCCTCGACGTGTCGGGGCCGGCACCGGGCATGGTCGGGGCCAACATGGCCACGTCGACCGTCGCGGCCCGCTCCGTCGGGTTCGACGAGGAACTGGGCCCGGGTGAACGCGGCTTCGCCGACGACGTCCTGTTCAATTTCCGCCTGAAGGCTGCGGGGTACCGGCTCGTCGGGTGCACGGGCCCACCGGTCGAGCACCACCTCTCCCCCGACCGCCTCAACCTCACCACCATGCAACGGCTGGCCCGTTCGAACGGCTCCAGCCACGCCTACGTCTGGCACCACTGGCTCCATGCCGAGCTGGGCTGGCTCCGATTGCGCAAATGGCGCGCCCGACTCCAGCTGGCCCGCCTGCGACGCGGCCCGCAGCTGCCCGATGGCATCGCGCAGCGCGAGTACGAGCTCCTGTACGCCGAGAGCTTCGCCACCGAGCTGGCCGCGCTGCGCGGCACGCCCCGCAACTATCCCGACAGCAAGGGTTCGGGTGCCGACGATCACGGGCGCGGCGTGCCCGTGATCTCCTGACCACAGGTCCGGCCCGGACGACCGGTGCCCCGAGGGGTGGCAGCCGGTAGCGTGGAACGGTGAGCACTCCCCCGGGTCCGGTGGCACCGGACGGCACACCTCCCGGGAGTGGCCACGCCGCCGACTCGAAGGCCTCGGCCCGGACGGGGCCGCAGTCCGACGACGACCTCGTCGTCCGGGCGGGCGCCGACGATGGCGACGTCGGCATCGACGACGTCGCCGGTACCGGTTGCGACGACGGCTTCGAGCACGGAGGCGACACCACCGGGGAGGATGCCTCCGGTCGGGACCCGCTGCGATTCAACCGGTGGATGCGCTCCTCTGCTTCCGGCGGCATCCTCACGGGCATCGCGCTGGGCCTCCAGCACGCCCTGGAGGAACGGCGGGAGCAGCCGGCCTTCGTGATGGAGGCCCCGGGTGAGCCCGAGGACCCCGACGCACCGATCTCCCTGCACTTCGACCCGGAGGACCCCACCAAGACGGTCGCCGTCATCCGCGCGCCGATGCACGACGATCGTCGGGACGGGCCGCCTCCACCCGCGCACGGCGAGTGACCCACGGGACCGGCCAGGCGCCGGTCCCGTCCAACCCGGTTCACGGGCGTCGGTAGCATGACCGGATGCCAGGATCCCCGTCGGGCCTCACCCCGGAGCACGTCCTCCTGTGGATGCCCGGGGGGAAGCGGGTCCTCGGAGGGCACGTCGTCCAGCTCGAGCGGACGGCACAGGCGCTCCGGGAAGCAGGCCTGCGGGTCGACACGAGCTTCTCGAGCACCGCCGAGGTCACCGACGTGGACCTCGTCCATGGCTTCGGACTGCGCGCCTCGGACATCCGGCACTGGCACAGCCGGGGCGTACCGGTGGCCGTGTCCACGATCTACTGGGACCGTGCCTACCGGACCACGAGGGCAGACCGGGAGGTCACGGCACGCAGCCTGGCCGCCCGGGGTGCCCGGGCGGCCCGATTCGGGCGCGCCGCGCTGCGAGGCAGAGGCGCACTGATGGACGTCAGTATCCGGTTCGCCGTCGACGAGACCACCGACTACGCCGCCTTCGAGTCGGCGGACCTCCTCCTGCCCAACGCCGTCGGCGAGGGGAGGAGCCTCGTCGCCGACTTCGGGGTGACCACGCCGATCGTCCCGGTGCCCAACGGAGTCGACCCCGCCAGCTTCTCCGACCCGGGCCTCCCCTTCGGGGAACGCGAGCTCGTCCTCTACGTCGGACGCGTCGAACCCCACAAGAACCAGCTCGGGCTGATCAATGCGCTCAAGGGCTCGGGGATCCCGCTCATGATCGCCGGACACGAGCACCCCGACCACGCCGCCTACGTGCGGGCCTGCCGCAGGGCGGGCGACGGCTGGGTGGACTTCCACCTCTCCCCCACCTCGTTCGGACCCGATGAGCTTGCCGACCTCTACCGCCGGGCGCGTGTCCACGTGGTGCCGAGCTGGTTCGAGACGACCGGCCTGGTGTCGCTCGAGGCCGCCCTCAGTGGGTGCAGCATCGCCACCACCGACCGGGGGCACGCCGCCGAGTACTTCGACCGCTACGCCTGGTACCTCGACCCCGATGTCAACGACTCCATCCTCCGGGCGGTGCGCAGCGCATGGGAGCACCCGCCGTCGCCCGATCTCCGAAAACGTATCCTGGACAGGTACACCTGGACCCACGTCGCCGAGGCCACCCTGGCGGCCTATCGCACACTGCCGCCGAACCACGGCGGGGGTGCGGCCCCGTGACGCGGGCCGGCGCCGGTGACCGACGCCGGGCCACGGGCGGGATCGTCACCGTGGCCGGTCCTCCGGATGTGGCGTCGGGGTGGGGTAGCAGGCACGAGGTCGGCCCACCCGGCTCACCAATCCGCTCAAGTGCGGCCGCGACTCTGACGACCATGACATCAGGGCTATCAGGCGGTGACGGTCCATCAGATGCCATGTGAGGAGATGAGTTGACGTCGCACCCGGGTGGAGGCCCCAACCTGCCAGCCCCACGTTGGTTCGGGCCACCTGAACGACCGTTGTTCGGGTGGCTCCACCTCCCGCGCAGCCGGGAGGTCCGTGGTGGCGTCGTCCTCTGCCAGCCCATGGGGATCGAGGCGATCTGCGTCTACTTCACCTACAGGAAGCTGGCGGACCAATTGGCCGAACAGGGCTTGGCGGTGCTGCGGTTCGACTACGACGGGACCGGTGACTCCGCCGGCCAGGAGACCGACCCCGGCCGGGTCGACGCCTGGCTGTCCAGCGTCACCGCCGCGGTCGACGAGCTGGCCGCCACCGGCGTGCCGCGCATCGGGCTGGTCGGCGTCCGGATGGGCGGGCTCTTCGCGGCCCACGAAGCGGCTCGGCGGGGTGGGGTGGACGCGCTGGTCCTCTGGGATCCCTGCGTCTCCGGCAAGGCGTTCCTGCGGGAGCAGCGGATGCTCCGGCTCCTCAGCAGCGGCTCGGGGAACGAGGACGACGAGGCCGTCGAGGCGCCCGGACTCCGGTTCGAACCCGACACCGTGAAGGAGCTGAGTGGCGTCGACCTGGTGGGCCTGGACGGCACGCTCGCCGAGCGGACCCTCGTGCTCGTCGCCCCCGGAGCGTCCCGGCCCCGGGCCCTCGACCGCCGCCTGGACGGCCTCGACGTCGACTGGCAGGAGGCCACCGGTCAGCAGGCCCTCCTCGACTCCCACCGCCAGGACCCACCGGACGAGACGATCGCCCGGGTGACCGACTGGCTCGTCTCGGAGCTGCGGGGTGAGCCCGTCACGCTGGACGAGCCGCCCGCACAGAGCGGCCCCGGCGTGATCGGTGCGACGCCGGACGGTCTGCCCGTCGTCGAGTACAGCGTCATCCTCGGCGAGCTCGACCTCTTCGGAATCGTGACCGACTCGGGCCCCCGACACCGCGGCCCCACGATCGTGCTGGTCAACGAAGGGAACACCCACCACATCGGCCAGGCACGGATCTGGGTGGACCTGGCCAGGGTGTTGGGCGCCGCAGGGTTCCGGACGCTGCGATTCGATCTGAGCGGTAACGGCGACAGTGGCACCCGTCCCGGCCAGAAGCCCCACGTCGGCCGTGCACCCGAAGCCATCGACGACATCTACATGGCCATGCGGGGAATCCAGCCCGACGATCCCACCGGTGTCGTGCTGGTCGGGTTCTGCTCGGGGGCCTATCAGGTCGTCGAGCAGGCACTGGTCCATCCCCCGCTCGGGATCTGCGTCATCAATCCGACGTTCTCGTTCGCCCCACCCGAGCCCGAGGGAACCGCCGTCCGGCTGGCCCGCCAGCGGTCCAAGCGCTGGCTCGTGCAGCTGGTCCGCCCGGCACTCGAGCGGATGGGGAACCGTCGCAACCCGACGGAGATCGACCGCTGGCTGAAGGCGCTCGACACCGGTTCCTGGCCCGTGGCGATGGCCAAGCGTCGACCCGGGATCCCGGCACCGGTGTGGCAGTTCGTCAACCGCTTCCTCCTGGAGAACACGGGAGCCGCCATCCTCGGACGTGTCGTGGCGTCCGAGGTCGATACCTACGTGCTCTGCGGCCGGGACGACTTCCTTCCCATCCGCATCGGGGCCGACGACCAGATCCGGATCCTCGAGCAGGCTCCCAACTTCCATCTCGAGGTGCTGTCCGACCTCGACCATTCCTCGTGGTTCATGGCCCACAGGCAGCGACTGGTCACCTCCATCGCCAGCCATCTCGAACTGGCCTACGCCGAGCTGGCACCCCAGCTGGACCCCTCACCTCCACGTCCCTGACCCCCGGAGGCGACGTACCGGGGTGGTGCGGGCGGTCCGGTGCGTCGCCCTTCCCTTAGGACCGCGACCCTTCGGGCGGCGGCTCTCCCGCCGACATCGCCGCATCGAGCACGGCGAGGAAGGCAGCCGCCTGCCGCGCCCAGGTGGTCGGTTCCCCGATGAGCTCACCGGGGCCGGACGGGAGCGGCGGACGATCGAGGACCGCCTCCACCGCGGCGACGAAGCTCTCCGGTTGGACAACCTCCATCGGGCGCCCCAGGTCACGGAAGCCCGCAACCGGCGTGGTGACCACCGGACGCCCGACGGACTGGAACTCGCGCGCCTTGATCGGGTCCAGGCTCTCGGTGAACGGGATGACCTGATGGGGCACCACCAGGACGTCCGCGTGCTGCAGGTACGCCGGCATCGTCGCGTAGGGCCGACTCCCGAGGATCACCGCACCGGCATCCAGCAGCTCGCGCTCGGCCGACCTCGAGAGGCTGTTGGGGCCGAGCAGCACGAGGGTCGCCCGACCGGCCAGGCCTCGGGCCAACGAGGCACACAGTCCGATGTCGAGGCGGCCGTCGCTCAGGGTCCCCTGGTACAGGACGATGCGACCGGACGGGAGGTCGACAGGGCGATCGGTCGGACTCCGGAGATGGTCGACGTCGACGCCGTTGGTGATGACGTGCACGGGTCGCTGGCGGCCACGGCTCTCGGCCAGCACCGGCGAGCAGACGACCACCTCATCGACGTCACGCAGCGCCAGTGCGTCATTGGTGCGCTGCCGCTCCAGCCACCGCGAGTCGCCCTCGGCCAGCAACCAGTCGTCGGTGATGTCGTAGACGCTGGGCCATCCGGTGCTCCGCACCATCGGCGCGTAGGTGCAGTCGTTGATCCACAGCAGCGGCCGCTCGAAGCCGAGCGTGCGACCAGCCGCCAGCACCTGTCGGGCGAGCGACTCGTCGGTTCCGGGCCGGATGCGGCGCGGTAGCCACTTGCGCGGGGCCATCGCCCACAGCCGACCGGTGTCACCGATCGGGCGGAGGCCTCCCGACGCCGGGCGCTTCCCCTGGCGCAGCGACCACAGCACGTCGATGGGCGTCTCCGCGAACAGCACGCGCATCTCCGGACGGAGGCGCAGGAGTTCCGTGACCATCAGCTGGTTGCGACGCCAGACCTCGTTCCACGGTTCCAGCGAGAGGCAGATCACGTCGTACGGATCGGGGAGTGGCAGTGTCGGAGTCCTTTCGGGGGCACGGCGGTGGAGCACGGTCTCAGGCCCGGGCCGGCCGGCCGTCGACGACATCTCCCGACCGGACCGCTCGGACACACGCGAGTTCGCCCGGCGATCCTGCACCCGGATCGTACCGGCCCCCGGACCCCGCGGGTGCCCCCGGTGGTCCGATCGCAACCGACGCCGGGGCAACGGGCGCCGATGCGCCTCGCGCTATGGTCGGCCGGGATGACCGACCGGCCCGCACCGCATGGCGCCACCGCGCCCGCACCCCCCGCGGTCCGGACCAGCGGCCCCTTCGGGGCCGCCCGGTGACATCTGATCCCGGAGGTCCCGGCGACGCCGCGGTCCGCTGCTCGCTGATCGTCCTCAACTACGACCAGCGCGACCTGGTCGTGGACTGCGTCCGGAGCATGCTCGACGCCATCGGGCCGAACGATGAGATCGTCGTCGTCGACAACGGTTCGACCGACGGGAGCGCCGAAGCGATCGCTGACGCCTTTCCCACCGGGGCATTCCCGGCCGTTCGCCTGCTGCGCCTGCCCGAGAACCGCTACATCTTCTCGCTGAACGCCGGGCTCGACATCTCCCGGGGGCGCTACGTCGCCTTCTGCAACAACGACATGGTGGTCGAGGAGAACTTCGTCGAGCAGGCACTCGCGTGCTTCGTCACCGATGACGTGTTCGCCGCCTGCGCCCGTGTGCTCGACCGCAACGGGACCGAGCAGGGGACCCGGACCTCCGGATACTGGAAGCACGGGCTGCTGTTCTACGAGCCGCTCCCCCACACCGACACGTCCACCGGCTGCTTCTTCGCCGTCGGTGGGCAGTCGTTCTACCGCCGTGACCTGTTGACGGCGATGGGATCCATCGACGAACTGCTGTGGCCGATGTACCACGAGGACATCGAGCTCTCCTACCGGGCCTGGAAGAACGGCTACCGCATCGTGTACGCCCCGGGGTCGGTCTGCCACCACCTCGGCGGCCACACCAGCCGCAAGGTGTTCACCGCCACCGAGCTCCGCTCATTCGTCCGCCAGAACGAGCTGCTGATGGTGTGGAAGGACGTCACCGATCCCGGGATGCTCCTCGAGCACGTGCTCTGGATCGTGCCCCGGCTGGTGACGGCACTCGTCCGTTGGGACCCGGGCACACTCCTCGGGTTCGCCAACGCGGTGCGACGCCTGCCTCGTGCCCTCCGGGCCCGGCGCTCCGTCCGGGCAGGGTTCACACGGACCGATCGGGAGGTCCTCGCCCTGGTGAGCACCGCCGCCATCAACGGCTGACGGGCGCCCCGTCACCGGCGACGGTGCGCCGGTCAGGACCGACGACGCCGGAGCCGCTGCCACATCGCCGTCCGGAGCTCCGGCTCGAGCTTCGCCAGCACCAGCGCGAACACCACCCAGGCCGCCGCACAGGTGGCGATCGACGCGAGGACGGCGGACAGGCCGGTGTGCGCGGGGTGGAGGTGGACGAGTGCGAGCGCCACCGCTCCGGCGGCGAGACCCACGGGTAGGACCGGGCCCAGGGCCCGGCGCACGTAGAGGCTCACCGGGGCCCCGATGTAGCGGCACACCATGACGGGGAGGACGATGAAGTCCAGGACCAGGACGACCGGCAGGGAGCCGATGGCCGGTCCGATCGGCCCCAGCCAGAAGGTGGCGCCGATGGTGCCGGCCAGGTTCACGACCGCACCGACGACCGCCAGGCCGACGAGTTGCCGGTTGCGTCCGACACCGGTGAGGAACAGGAAGCACTGGTTCCCGGGGAGCTGCAGGGCGTTGACGATGCCCAGCGCGATCATGATCTCGTACGTCTTCGGCGGGACGGACCCGAGCCACAGCTTCAGGATCGGGTCGCCGAAGGCCGCCAGCGACACGATGATGGGCACCGCCAGGACGAGGCACGCCATGACCCCGTTCATGAAGTACCGGGACTGCCGCTTCCGATCGGCCACGGCGTCGAAGTGCGAGTAGCTGGGCAGCAGGAGCGTCGAGCCCTGCGTCGAGATGCTCCGGGTGAAGTTCGAGGTGCTGAGGGCCACGCTGTAGGGGGCCACCTGCGCCACCGGCAGAATGATGCCGATGATCAGGGCGTCCAGCTGATAGGCCACCACCCCGCCCAGCGAGATGATCGACTGCAGTCCACCGAACCGTAGGAGCTGCTTCAGGAGCGGTCGGCTGAAGTGCCCGCTGCGGATGGAGGACCCGGTGACCCGGCCGGCCAGCGACGCGGCCAGGACGAGGCCGATGCCGGCACCGGCCATCTGCAGGATGCCCAGGGCGATCAGTCCGGCACCGGCCAGCACGGCCACGATCTGTCCGCCCTGGGTGAGGAGCAGCACCAGCAGTCCGATCTGGGAGAGCCGGTCACCCCGCCCCGAACCGAACAGCACCGAATTGGGGACGACGGACAGGAAGAGCAGTGACGACATCACCCCGAGCACGACCAGGGTCGTGCCGGCCTCGGTGGGGTCGATGGCCCCGAGATTGAGGAACGAGGAAACGAACGGAGCCAGGCCGATGGTGATGACGATCGCCACGACCCCGGACCCGGCGAAGAAGACCCAGGTCGTCCGGATGAGGTCGGCCACGCCCTCCTTGTCGCCGATCGCCGTCAGGCGAGCCACCCGCTGCACCGCGGCGGTGCCCACCCCGATGTCGAGCAGGCCGAGGTAGCCGACCAGGGCCAGGAGCACGATCCACAGGCCGTAGGTACTGGCGCCGAGGTGCCGCAGCAGGACGCGGGTGAGCACCAGGGTCAGGACGATGCCGATGCCGAAACTGGCATAGGACGAGACGACGTTCAGCGACAGCTGGCGCACACTGGCGTTCGATGCCGGCCTGGCCGCATCCTCGGCCGCGGCCGTCCCGACCTCCTCGTCGGGCGGGTCCCCCGGACCGTCCGATGTGCTTGCGCCGTCCACAGGCAAATGTACCTCGCCACCCTTGCCGAACTGCCGGACCGGTGGGGCTTACCCGCCCTTGCGCGCCGAGGACCACGACGGCGCGACGGCGGGATGCGTCAGTGGGTCGGCGCTCAGTCGTCGAGCTGCAGCGCGGAGACGAACGCCTCCTGGGGGACCTCGACGCGGCCGATGTTCTTCATCTTCTTCTTCCCCTCCTTCTGCTTCTCCAGCAGCTTTCGCTTCCGGGTGATGTCACCGCCGTAGCACTTGGCGAGGACGTCCTTGCGACGGGCCTTGACGGTCTCCCGGGCGAGGACCCGTCCCCCGATGGCGGCCTGGATGGGAACCTCGAACATCTGGCGGGGGATGAGCTCCTTGAGCTTCTCGGTCATGCGTCGACCGTAGAAGTCGGCCTGCGACTTGTGCACGATGGTAGAGAAGGCGTCGACCGGCACGCGGTTGATCAGCAGGTCGACCTTGACCAGGTCCGAGGTGGCGTATCCCCCGGGCTCGTAGTCGAGACTGGCGTACCCCTTGGTTCGGCTCTTCAGCTGGTCGAAGAAGTTGACCACCACTTCGGCGAGCGGGATGACGTAGACGAATTCCACCCGCTCGGGCGAGAGATAGTCCATCTTCACCATGTCGGCCCGCTTGGCCTGGCAGAGCTCCATGATCGTGCCGGTGTACTCAGCCGGGGTGAGGATGGTGGCCCGCAGCATCGGCTCGTCGACGTGGTCGAGCGAGGCCGGCTCGGGCAGCTCACTCGGGTTGTCGACCTCCACCTCGGCACCATTGGTGAGGAAGGCCCGGTAGGCCACCGACGGCGCCGTGGCGATCAGCGACAGGTCGAACTCGCGCTCGAGGCGCTCCCGCACGATCTCCATGTGGAGCAACCCCAGGAACCCGCACCGGAACCCGAATCCGAGGGCCCGTGAGGACTCCGGCTCATAGGTGAAACTGGCGTCGTTGAGGCGGAGCTTCTCCAGGGCGTCACGGAGGTCCGGTAGCTCGTCGCCGTCGATGGGGAACAACCCGCAGAACACCATGGGCTTGGGGTCGCGGTAGCCGTCGAGCGCCGTGGCCGCCGGATGGCTGGCCGTGGTGACGGTCTCGCCGGACCGGGCCCCGCCGACGTCCTTGATGCCGGCGATGAGGTAGCCGACCTCGCCAGGCCCGAGTTCGTCCACCGGCACCGTGACCGGGGTCCGCACGCCGATCTCCTCGATCTCATGGTTGGCGCCCGCCTGCATGAATCGCAACCGGTCCCGCGTGGTCAGGGTCCCGTCCATGACCCGGATCGAGCTGACGACACCCCGGTACTGGTCGTAGGCGGAATCGAAGATGAGGGCCCGCAGGGGAGCCTCGGGGTCACCCGTCGGCGCCGGGATGCGGGCGACTACCGCGTCGAGGAGCGCCGGAACCCCCTCCCCCGTCTTGGCTGAGATGTGCATGATCTCGTCTGCCGGCAGGCCCAGGACCGATTCGATCTCGGCGGCACACCGCTCGGGATCGGCAGCCGGCAGGTCGATCTTGTTCAGGACGGCCACGATCTCGAGGTCGTTCTCCAGTGCCTGGTAGCAATTGGCCAGGGTCTGGGCCTGGATCCCCTGGGACGCGTCGACGAGGAGTACCGCCCCCTCGCACGCCGCCAGCGACCGGCTGACCTCGTACCCGAAATCGACGTGGCCCGGTGTATCGATCAGGTGCAGCGTGTGCCCACCCCACGGCACCCGGACGTTCTGGGCCTTGATGGTGATGCCCCGCTCCCGCTCGATGTCCATCGAGTCCAGGTACTGGGCCCGCATCTGGCGAGGGTCCACCGCCCCGGTGAGCTCCAGGATGCGGTCGGACAGCGTCGACTTGCCGTGGTCGACATGGCTGATGATGGAGAAGTTGCGGATACTGTCGATGGGGAGCACGGGCCGCCCAGCGTACCCAAGGCCGGGACGCACCCACTCCCGACCGTCGCCTGGCGACTCCGCCGAGGTTGGTGGGGACCGGACCGATCCGACGGGACCCCGAGGGGCGGGGCCTGCTATCCTTCGCTGTCCCCTGCATTGCGGTCCCTCGTGGATCCCGGGGGCCGAACACCCCCCCGGGGACGTCGGCGCACGCTGACGCCCCGACCCGACGTACGAAGACGACGAGGAACCCTGTGGCCAACATCCGTAGCCAGATCAAGCGCAATCGCCAGGCCGTCAAGCGCCAGGCCCGCAACAAGGCGGTCCGCTCGGAGTTGCGCACACGCACCAAGAAGGCGAACGCCGCGATCGCAGAGGACGTGTCGTCCGCCGACGACGAGATCCGCCTGGCCATCAAGCGGATCGACAAGGCCGCCGCCAAAGGCGTGATTCACAAGAACCAGGCCGCCAACCGTAAGTCCCGCCTGATGAAGCGGGCCGTCAAGGCGTCCGCCGACGCCTGAGGCACCGGTTCACCTGAGGCTGGGGCACGTCCGACCCGTCGGACTCCGCCAGGTGCGCACGACCGACGGAGGTCCCTCGGCCACCCGCATTCGTCGGGTCACCCGTCCGGAGCCATTCCCCGGACGTCACCCGTAGCCCCCCGATCCCGCCCCGGGCGGGATCGGTCGCGTTCGGGAGCTTCCGACTCGGCCCGGCGCCAGGGTCGGGGTCCGAGCCGAGCGCAGTGTCGACGGCCCGGTCCAGGTGGTCCGGATCCGGGCACGACGAGATCCTTCCCCATCGGGCTGTCGAGCCTATGACGGCCCTGCCCCGGTCACCCCCGGGGGCGAGTGCCGGTCACGTGGACTTCGCGTAGTAGAACTTGCCGTCACAGCGGTAGCCGTGCTGGGGCCCGTTGACGGGCGGGTCGTCCACACGGGTGATCTGGCCGTTCTGGATGCGGGCGATCACGTAGCAGTAAGCGGGCGTCTTGGCCGCCGGATTCGAGCTGGCGATGAGGTAATTGCCGTTGAAGACGGTGATCTTCTTCAGCTGCTGGAGCACCGACCCGCGCGTGGGATGGGACCCGGCGGCCTGCAATGCCTGGGTGAACAACTGGCCGGACAGCCAGCCGAAGAGCGTGTACAGATCGGGCTTGAATCCGGGGGACGCCTTCTGCACCCACGTCTGGAAGGTCTTGGCCGCGGGCAGCTGATTGGTGTCCTCACCGAGGAACAGGGAGTTCACCATCTCCATGTAGATGCCCTCGGTGGCCGAGGCGCCACCGGAGTCCGGCACGAGCTGCTCGGAGTACGTCGAGGCCCCGAACACCAGCTGGGGGTGGTAGTTCTGCTGGTTGAGCGCCTTCACCACGGCGGCGGCGTAGTTTTCGGGCATCTGCTCGAGGAACAGGATCTTGATGCCGGCCTCGCGCATCGCCACGACGTTCTGCGTGAAGTTGGTCTGGGTGATGTCGAACTGCTTGTCATAGGCGACGGTGTAGCCGACCGACTCCATGGCCTCTTTCTCGCCGTTCCACTTGGTGATCGCCGACGGCTGGTCGGCCACCAGTGCCCCGGCGTGCTTGACGTCCTCGGGGAACTTCTGCTTGAAGTACAGCAGCGGTCCTGTCGGCCAGCCGATGGCGGCGGGGTCGGGGCTGAAACTGTTGGGCAGGTCGCCCGCGGACTGGCTCAGCGATACGGTCACGTTGGGCACGCTCGGGTTCGCGGCCAGCACGGTCTCCCCGTAGGTGTCCTCGAGCGAGAACCCACCCACCGCAGCGAAGTCCTTCTGGGCGACCTGCTCGGTGGCCTGCTTGTTCGGGGCGCCCTGATAGCCGTCGTCGTACGAGTCGACGACGATCTTGCGCCCGTTGATCCCGCCGGTGGAGTTGACGTAGTCCGCCCAGGCCTGGGTGCCGACGTCGGCGCCCTTGAAGAGGCCGAACGCCAAGGTCGAGACGTTGCCGATGGTGACCGTCGAGGAGGTGAGGCCGGTGGTGTCGCTGAACGCCGCCGACGGGATACCCGAAGAGGAACCCGACGATCCGCCCGCAGTGGTCGTCGCCGGTTGCGCCTCAGTCGACGAACACGCGGTCAGGGTGCCGGCGAGCACGAGTCCCACCAGAGCCAGGGCGACCGTTCCGCCCCGTCGTCGTCCGGTCGTCCCGCCGCGCATGGTGTGACTCCTCATTGTTCCCCCTTGATCATGAACGCCCGGCGTGTCATCGACCCGTCCCCCGGCGTGGTCCAACGTTGCAGACTCTAGAGAACGACGCCGTCGTCCGCGTGGCAGCCCTCACGGCACCGCTCAATCGCCTCCCGCGACACCGTCGGCCCCGGTCTCCACCCTGCCGGAAGCGGCTTCGGCGCCGTCGGTACCGGTCGTCGACCCGGATTGCCCATCAGCCCCGACGGAATTGGCGACCCTGTCCCGGTGCATGGCGTTGATGCGGTCGCGCGACATGTTGACGAACTCGCCGGTCGCCTCGACCTTGATGACGCCGTCCTGGAGCAGTCGGCCGACGCTGAAAGTCCTCCGGTCCGTGACCTCGGTCACACTCGACTCGAACACCGTGGGGACGCCGATGATGGTGGGCTTGCGGTAGCGGATGGAGAGCTCCACCGTCGGCCCGGCGGCGTCGGCCACGACGTTGGCCGCGGTCAGGATGATGTCGAAGGCCGCTGCGATTGCCGCACCGTGGACGCATCCCGGAGCGCCCTCGTACTGCGGAGCGAAGACCACCTTCCCATAGGCCATGGGTGGATCGAACCAGATCTCGATGGGCGGGGCCACCGGGTTGCACGACCCGACGACCATGTCGAACGGCATCGCCGACGTGAGGGTGTCGAGCTCCTCGGGTCCGACCGATGCCTCGGCGAACCGTCCAACCGGCCGCGCCTCGTCGTCCCGTACCTCCGCCTCCAGCTCGTCGGCGAGCACGCCGATGCGTGCCGCGGCGTCGGCGAAGGTTCCCGGCCCCGGCGTCGACGTGACGGTCAGCTGCATGAGTCGGCGCACGGCCGCGGCCAATTCCTCGCGACCACCTCCGCTCCAGGGACGACCCGCCGGACCCGTCCGACGGGGGGATTCGGTGGCCAGGGTCTTGGGTGGCAGCGTCTCGGGCGGAAGAGTCACGGACGGAAGGGAGCCGGACGGCGACTGAGGCTCAGGCACCGGAGCCTCCGAACCGCCCGACGAACACGGCATGCGAGTCGAGCACCTCCAGGATCTCCGACGCGCTCCCTCCTGGGACGCGCAGGACCACCTCGTCGATCCCGAGGCGACCGAAGTGCTCGAGTTTGGCATCCGTGGGGACGGTGCCGAACGGAAGCACCCGGAGCTGTTCCGGGTCGCGACCGGCCGCTTCGAAGACTCGGCGGAGCTGGGGCAGTGCGTCGGTCAGGCCGGAGCCCCCGATGGGCATCCACCCGTCCCCGTACTCGGCGATGGCGGCGAAGTTGGCGGCTGTCGCAGCCCCTCCGAGCAGTACGGGGACGTCGGACCCCCGCACCGGCTTGGGCGCCGTCCAGCACGGGTCGAGGTCGACGAAATCGCCGTGGAACTCGGCCGGGTCGTCCCGCCACAGGGCGCGCATGCACAGGATGTGCTCCCGGGCGACGGCTCGCCGGTCGTCGAAGGGGACGCCGTGGTCAGCCGCCTCCTCGCGGTTCCACCCGAACCCGAACCCGAGCTCGAAGCGCCCACCGCTCAGGTGGTCGATGGTGGCGACCTGCTTGGCCAGCACGATCGGGTCGTGTTGCGCCGCCAGGATGATCCCCGTCCCTAGCCGCAGCGTGGAGGTGACGGGCACGGCGGTGGCCAGCGCCACGAACGGGTCGAGGCTGCGCCGGTAGTCGTCGATCCGCACCCCCTCCACCAGTGCCGGAGGGGTGTCGGCGCGCACGGGCAGGTGGGTGTGCTCGGGCAGGAAGAGCGAGGTGAACCCGCGCTCCTCGGCCGAACGTGCCAGGTCGGACGGGGCCATGTCCCGGTCCGTGAGGAAACAGGTGATGCCGAACTCCATCCGAGTCAGCCCCCCAGTCCGGCGGTCAGTCCCTCACCCGGGTTGACCGAGGGATCGGCGAACAGGGCGGCGAACGCCACCTCCTCCCGACGACGGGCGTCGGCGACGGCTGAACCCCGCCCGGCCAGCATGAGGCGCTTGATCTGGCGCGTGGCGTGCGGCGGGAAGGACGCGATCGTCTGGGCGAGCACCAGGGTCTCCTCCAGCGCGCGGCCGTCGGGGCACGTCCGGAGGGCGAGTCCCGCTTCCACGGCCTCGGCGGCCGTGACCCACTCCGAGGCCAGCAGGACTCGTGCCGACTGCTGCCAGCCCATGCGGGCCGGGAGCAGGTAGCTGCTGGCCGCCTCCGGTGGGACGCCCATCTCGGCGAACGGCGCGCGCAGCCGGGCCGACTCCTCCATCAGCACCAGGTCGACGTGTCCGACGATCGTGCAGCCGAGGCCCATTCCGACGCCGTGGACCGCGGCCAGCAACGGCTTGTCGAACGTGACGAGCACGTCGAGCAGGCCGCCGAACCCGGAGCCGAGTGCGGATCCGTCGCCACCGGTGGCGACCGCCGCCATCTCCCGCAGGTCCTGACCCGACGTGAAGGCCTTGCCTCTGCCGGTCAGCACCACGGCATGTACGTCGTCGTCTCCGAGGGCACCGGACAGGGCACCGGCCACCGCCCGGTACATGGCGGCGTCGAAGGCGTTGCGGGCCTCGGGACGATCGAAGGCCACCACGAGTACGTGGTCCAGGAACTCGAGTTCGATGCGGTGGTCGTCGCCGGAGTCCGGCGCCGCCGTCACGGGCGGACCACCTGGCCGCCATCGACGTTGAACACGTGCCCGGTGATCCACGACGCCTCGTCGGACAGCAGGAACAGGCACATGCCGACGAGGTCCGAGGTCTCGCCCATGCGCTTCAGGGCGAGGCCGGCCAGGATCGGCTGCATGAAAGCGTCCGGGACCACGGTGCGCGATGCCTCGGTGTCGATGGGCCCAGGGGCGATGGCGTTGGTGCGGATCTTGTCGCCGCCGAGCTCGTGGGCCAGCTGCTGGGTGATCGAGTTCACCCCGGCCTTGGCCAGGCCGTAGAAGCCGGCATACAGGTAGGCCGCCGTGGACGACTGGTTCACGATCGCTCCGCCACCCCTCGCCTTCATGGCGGGCCAGCAGGCCCGGACGCAGTTCAGCGCGCCGAGCATGTTCACCGACAGGAACCGGTTGAGGTAGTCCCAGTCGACGGTGAGCAGGAGGTCGAGCTTCATGCCCCCGAAAATGGCGGCGTTGTTGACCAGGTAGTCGATGCCCCCGAACTCGTCGACCGCCGCCTGGGCCATCGCCTGCGCCGACGCCGGGTCGGCCACGTCCACGGCCACACCGAGGGCCGAACCTCCAGACGAGCGGATGCCCGCGGCCACGGCTTCGGCCTTGGCGACATCGATGTCGGCGACAACCACCGAGGCGCCCGCTCCGGCGAGGGCCTCGGCGTAGGCCTGGCCGATGCCACCGGCCGAGCCGGTGACGATGGCCACCTTGCCCGTGAAATCGAACGTGGTGGTGGGGTGGGCGGTGGTCGTGTCGTCGGTCATGGTCAGGACTCCTTGGTCTGCTCGGTGCCGTCGGCGGCGGCGTTGGCCGCCTTGGCCCGCGCGGCGATGATTTTCTCGGCGGCGGCGTTGACCCCCGTCGACAGCGGCCACCCGATGTAGTGGGCGACGTGGAGGACGACCTCGCGCACCTGCTCCTCGGTCAGCTCGTTCCGGTCGAGCGCCGACCGGAACTGGATCTCCAACAGATTGGCCTGACCCAGCGCGGCCAGCACGCCGATGGTCAGGAGGCGGCGGTCTCGGACGTCGAGGGCTTCACGGGTCCAGATCTCACCGAACAGGTGGTCGACCGTTACGTCGATGTAGGGCCCTGCGACGGTGTCCGGGTCTACGCTGAATCCGTAGACCTCGTCCATCTTGGCCATGCCCGCGGCTCGGGCCCCGGTGGTTGCTTCCGACATCACGCCTCCTGTGGTGCTCGATGCGTCCGGTCGGGGGACCGGTGGCCGGGTCGATCTCCCGGACGGACGGTGGTGCTGGTGCTCATGCCGGCTCGGCCAGCGACTTGGTCTCGAGGTACTCCTCGAATCCGGCGACGCCCGACTCGCGGCCGACGCCCGACTGGCGGTAGCCGCCGAATGGGACGTCCGGGCTGAACCAGAGCCCACCGTTGATGCCGATCGTGCCGGTCCGGATCCGGTTGGCCACACGCACCGCACGGTCCCGATCCGCCGACCACACCGAGCCGGAGAGCCCGTACGCCGATTCGTTGGCGAGGGCCACCGCATCGTCGTCGTCGTCGAACGGGATCACCACCAGGACCGGCCCGAAGATCTCCTCCTGGGCCACCCTGGCGTCGTTTCCGACCCCGACGATCAGCGAGGGCTCGACGAAGAACCCGCTGTCGAGTCCCTCGGGACGCCCACCGCCGAGCGCGAACGAGCCACCTTCCTCGATGGCCAGCTTCAGATAGCCCTCGACCCGGTCGCGCTGGCGGGCGCTGACCAGCGGGCCGCAGATGGTGCCGGGATCGGTCGGGTCGGCGGCCGGCAGCTTGGCCATGACCCGGGAGGTCGAGTCGACGGCCTCGTCGAACAGCGAGCGGGGGACGAGCAACCGGGTGGTGATGGCGCACCCCTGTCCCGCGTGGGTGCAGACCGTGAACGCCGCGGTGGCGCAGGCGCCGCGCAGATCGGCGTCGTCAAGAATGACGAACGCCGACTTGCCGCCGAGTTCCAGGAACACCTTCTTGACGGTGTCGGCGGCGGCGGCCATCACCTTGCGCCCGGTCGCGGTGGAGCCGGTGAAGCTCACCTGGTCGACCCGCGGGTCCGTCGACAGCGTTGCGCCGAGGGCATGGTCCGAGGACGACACGATGTTGACCACGCCGGCGGGGATGTCCGTCTCCTCGGCGATCAGCCGGCCGAGCACGGTGGCACACCACGGGGTGTCCGGTGCCGGCTTCAGCACCACGGTGTTGCCGGCGGCGAGAGCCGGGCCGAGCTTGGCCAGGTTGATCTGGTGGGGGACGTTCCACGGCGTGACGGCACCGACGACGCCGGTCGCCTCACGGCGCACCCAGCGGTGGGACGGGATGCCGAGCGGCTCCGCATTCCCGAGGTCGGTCTCCCACTCGTAGGACTCGGCGAGGTCGGCCACCCAGCCGAGTGAACCTACGGGGGTGTCGAGCTGCGCCGAATAGGTGAGGGAGAGCGGCGACCCCGTCTCGGCCACGGTCATGGCCCGGATCTCGTCGGCGTGGGCCTCGAAGGCGCGTTGCAGCTGGCGGAGCCCACGCACCCGCATCTCGACATCGGTCGACCAGTCCGTCCCGTCGAAGGCCCGTCGGGCGGCGTCGATGGCGTCGTCCATGTCCGTTCCGTCACCGTCGGCGGAGACGCCGAGCACCTCGCCGGTGGCGGGGTTGACGTTCTCGAACACCTTTCCGGCCCGGGCCGACCGCAATTCACCGTCGATGAGGAGGCGCTCCTCCCCCACCACCTCCGTCGTCCCCGTCCTGTCCTCGGTCATCGATCCTCCTCGTTCCCGCCCACGCCGAAGATGTAGTCGGTGCGGGCCTCGGTCATCGCGGCCAACGGCAGGGACACCCCCAGCTCGTCACCAAGTTCCAGTGCGGCGAGGAGGTCCTTGTGGGCCAGATCCGCCCCGTTCTGCATCGCCGCCACGAAGCCGGCGTCGTCGTCTTCGGTGAACTGCGCCACCGTAGGCCGGAACATGAGGGTCGCGGCGCCTCCGATCTTGGCATCGCTGGCCCGGATCACCTGCGCCAGCCTGGACAGCTCGATCCCGGCCGCCTCGGCCAGCACCTGCCCCTCGTACGCCGCCAGCCAGCCGCCGTACTGGACGAGATTGCGCGCCAGCTTCGCCGCCAGGCCGGTGCCGAACGCCCCCATGCGCACGGTCAGTGAGCCGATGGCGTCGAAGACCGGACCGAGCCCGGCCACGACGTCCTCGTCTCCACCCACCATGCAGATCAGTTCGCCCGACGAGGCGGCGGACGGACCTCCGCTCACGCCGCAGTCGACCAGCGCCGCGCCGGCGGCCTGCGCTTCCGCCCCCACCGAGCGGACACACTCGGGGGTAATGGTGCTCACGATCACGAACGTGGTGAGCGGACCGGCGGCCGCCAGGGCACCCTCGGGACCCGACAGGACGGCGTGGACCTGTTCGTCATTCACCACGGCCACGACGACGACGTCGGCCGCCCGAGCCAGGTCGGCGGGTGAGGCGGCGACTGCGGCGTAGTCACGGTGGCGCTCCGTGGCCTCGTCCCGGATGTCGAAGACCACCAGGGGGAACTCCGCGGCGTGGACGCTGCCGGCCACGCCGTCCCCGATGGCACCCAGTCCGATGACGCCCACGGTCGGGAGGTCGGGCGACCCCTCCGATGCTGCACCTGCTGCTGCGGTCACGACCTCTCCTCCGTTGCTGGACACGTGTCTGGACTATAGTATGGACACATGACCGACACCACCGGACGCCGCCGTCCGTGCACCCACGGCCGCCAGGCACCGTGAGTTCGCCCGCGACCCTGCCCGACGCGGGCGCCCACGAGGCGGTCCCGGCCGTGGTCGACATCGAGGCGACGCGGCGGCGGCTCACGGCCCGGCAGGCGGAGATCGTGGCCAAGCTGGTGCGAGCCGCCGAGGACGAGACCGACGAGGTGGGCTATGCCGGGCTGACCGTCCGGGGCGTGGCCCGGCGTGCGGGGGTGGCTCCGGCCACCGCCTACACCTACTTCAGCTCGAAGGACCACCTGTTGGCCGAGGTGCTGTGGCGGCGCATGGAGTCCCTGCCCGCGGTCGACACCGACCTGTCCGTCCCGATGGCGCAGCGTGTCGAAGAGGCGGTCCGGGAGATGACACCGTTCGCGGTGAGCAGCCCGGCCCTCGTCGATGCGTGCACGGTCGCACTGATCAGCCCCCATCCCGACGTCGCCCACCTACGCGACCGGATCGGGGCGCAGACCCACCGCCGCCTGACGGCGGCACTCGGACCCGCTCCCGACCCGCTCGCCGTCCGGGTGCTGGAGGCCGCCTACCGCGGCGCGCTCCTCACCGCCGGCATCGGACACATGTCGTTCCTCGACGTGCCGGCGTTCGTGGCCGAGGCGGCCACCCTTCTGTTCGACGACCGCGGAGGCGCAGCATGACGATCACCGGGGTCGACGGACCCGTCGCCTACAACCCGTACACGTACGAGATGCACGAGGACCCGTACCCGACCTACGCCCGGCTGCGGTCGGAGGCACCGCTCTACCGTTCCGAGCAGTTCGACTTCTGGGCGCTGTCCCGCCACGAGGACGTACTCGCCGCCTTCCGCAACGTCGACGCGTACTCCAACTCGTACGGCGTCTCGCTCGACCCGAGCGCCTTCGGACCCGACGCGCACCGCACGATGTCCTTCCTCGCCCTCGACCCCCCGAAGCACACCCGCATGCGGTCGCTGGTGGGCAAGGGCTTCACACCCTCCAAGGTGAACGCCATGGAGGTGCGCATTCGCGAGATCACACTCCAGCACCTCGAGCCGGCGCTGGAGTCGGGTTCGTTCGACTTCATCTCCGACTTCGCCGGCAAGGTGCCGATGGACGTGATCTCCGAGCTGGTGGGCGTTCCCCCGTCCGACCGTGCCGAGCTGCGCCGACTCGCCGACCTGGTCCTCCACCGCGACGACGGCGTCTACGACGTGCCCCAGGAAGGGATGGAGGCGGCCCTCACCCTCGTGGGCTACTACCAGTCCATGGTCGACGAACGCCGCGCGTCCCGGAGGGACGACCTCACCTCGGCCCTCCTCGATGCCGAGATCGACGGCGACAAGCTCACCGACGAGGAGATCGTCGCCTTCCTGTTCCTCATGGTGGTGGCCGGCAACGAGACGACCACGAAACTGCTCGGTAACGCCTGGTACTGGGGCTGGCGGCATCCGGACGAGCGGGCGAAGCCGTTCGCCGACCCCTCGATGGTTCCGGCCTGGACCGAGGAGACGCTCCGCTACGACACGTCGAGCCAGATGCTCCTGCGGATGACCCGCCAGCCGGTCCACCTCCACGGCACCTCGATCGCCGAGGGCAGCCGCGTGCTACTGCTTGTCGGATCGGCCAACCGGGACGAGCGGGTGTTCCCCCACGCCGAGCGCTACGACCTCGACCGGGACACCAAGGCCCTCGTCAGCTTCGGCAGCGGGCGACACTTCTGCATGGGCGCACCGCTGGCCCGCCTCGAGGCCCGGATCGCCTTGAGCGAGCTCGTGGGCCGCGTCGCCACCTACGACATCGACCCGGACGGAGTCGAACGGGTCCACTCCATCAACGTCCGGGGTCTCGCCGCCCTGCCCACGACGGTAACCCTCCGCTGATGCCGAGGTTCCCTCCTAACCCCGAACGTCGCCCCGCGGTGGTGACCGGCGCATCGTCGGGCATCGGCCGGGCAACGGCCGCGGCCCTGGCGGCACTCGGCCATCCGGTGGTCCTCGGTGCCCGACGGGTCGCCGACTGCGAGGAGGCCGCGGTCGCCATCCGGGACGTCGGCGGAGAAGCGGTCGCCATCCGCCTCGACCTCGCCGACGGCGACTCGGTCGAGCAGTTCGCCGCCGCGGCCGTCGACGCCCTCGGGGAGGTCGAGATCGTGGTCTCCAATGCCGGGATGAACATGGCGGGAGGGGTCCTCGACACCGATGCCGCCTCCCTCGATGACGTGCTGGCCGTCAACGTGACCGGGACCCATCGCCTGGTCCGGGCCCTCCTGCCCGACATGGTGTCGAGGCAGCGTGGCGACTTCGTCTTCGTCACCTCCGACGTCGCCGAGCGGCCCCGGCCGGCCATGGCCGCCTACGTGACCTCGAAGTGGGGCCTCGAGGGCTACGTCCACTCGCTCCAGATGGAGCTCGAGGGAACGGGCGTCCGTGCCGCCATCCTGCGTCCGGGCCCCACCATGACCGGGATGGGGATGGACTGGGATCCCGTGCAGACGGGAGAGATCATCGAGCAGTGGGCGGCCTGGGGGTTCGCCCGCCACTCCAACTTCATGCGCCCCGAGGGCGTCGCCCAGGCCGTCTGCGCCGTGGTCGCCCTTCCCCGGGGCGTCCATACCACCATCATCGAGCTGCAACCCGAGGCGCCCATCGCGCCGCCGGTCAACGAACAAGGAGGCCAGTGATGGCTGTCGACACAGGACTACGGGAGCCCGCACGGGTCTCCGGCGGCGAGGGGGCCACCGGCCACCTGGAGGAGCTGCGGGTCGATCCGATCGCGCTCATGGAGCGGGTGCGTTCCGAGTGCGGTGACGTCGGGATCTTCCGGCTCGCCGACCGCGACGTGGTGCTCCTCAGCGGGGCTGAGGCCAACGAGTTCTTCTTCCGGGCCCCCGAGGAGATCCTCGACCAGGCCGAGGCCTACCCGTTCATGACCCCCGTCTTCGGTGAGGGCGTCGTCTTCGACGCGTCGCCGGAGCGCCGACGGGAGATGCTCCACAATCAGGCCCTGCGGGACAAGTTCATGCGCGGCCATGCCGCCACGATCTCCAGCGAGGTGGAGCGCATGGTGGCCGCCTGGGACGACGAGGGCGAGTTCGACATGTTGGACTGGTTCGCCGAGCTCTTCATCTACACCTCCTCGGCGTGCCTGGTCGGCAAGCGCTTCCGGGAGCAGCTCGACGGGCGCTTCGCGGAGCTATTCCACGACCTCGAGCAGGGCACCGATGCCATCGCCTTCGTCGATCCCTACGCCGACATCGAGAGCTTCCACAGGCGCGACGCCGCCCGTGCCGAGCTCGTGTCGCTGATCCAGGCGATCATGAACAGCCGGGTGGACGCCCCACCTGTCGCCGACGACGAGCGCGACCTCGTCGACGTCCTGATGTCGATAAAGAACCCCGACGGCAGCGACCGCTTCCTCGCCGACGAGGTGACCGGGATGTTCATCTCGATGATGTTCGCCGGCCACCACACCACGTCGGGCACGGCAGCCTGGACCCTCATCGAGTGGCTCCGCCACCCCGAGGTCCTGGCCCGGGTCGACGACGAACTGGCCGAGCTGTACAAGGACGGCGCCGAGGTGAGCTACCAGGCACTGCGCGAGATGCCGCTCCTCGAGTCCTCGATCAAGGAGGCGCTCCGGCTCCACCCGCCCCTCATCCTGCTGCTACGCGTGGCGAAGCAGGACCTCGAGGTCGAGGGCTACGCCATCCACGAGGGCCAGATGGTCGGCGCCAG
>CAZULR010000008.1:0-27135 GCA_964621235.1 uncultured Acidimicrobiaceae bacterium | reverse complement strand
TCCGGACCCGCCGTGTGCCGTTCTTCACCAGCCGGCCGAGCCTGCCGATGCTGCTGGTGCCGACCGGTGCGGCGCTGGTGGGCGCGGTGCTGCCCTACACGGGACTCGCCACCCTGCTGGGATTCACGCCGCTCCCCACGACGTTCTTCCTCATCCTCTTCGGGATGGTCGTGGCCTACCTCGTGCTGGTGGAGCTGGCCAAGACCCGGTTCTACCGGGCCCCCCACGCCCGAACCGCGGCGCCGGCCGCCTCGCCCGAGGAGCGCCACCGGCGCCACGTCCGCCGCCGGGCGGCGCGGTTCATCCATGTGGTCCCCCGGGCCGCGGGCGCCGCTCCGGACCCGCCCACCGGCGCCGGTCCCGGAGCGTCGGGGGGCGGGTCGCGTTGACGCACCGAGCCGTCTCACTGCCGGGTCGGCGTCCGGACCCCTGTCTTCCGTCTGCTCGTCGGGGCGCGACGTCGGTCGGGGCGCGGCAGTGTTCGGTCGAGGAACTCCCGCCGAAGAGCGGCGCCCATCCGGATCCCACTTGGCCGGGGTCGCCCCTGGCATCGCGGACGTCGTGCGCCGGGCTGCGGGGCCGGACGGGGAGGAAGTGGAAGGTGACCGCGATCGAGGGCATGGAGCACGTCGTCGGTCTCGAGCCCTTCTACCGCAGCCGAGGAGGACCCATGATCGTGATCGCAGGGCTCGCCTGAGTCCCGGCATCGGATCTCGACGAGGCGGTCCGGGCCGGGTCGGTGATGGCCGCGACCAGGCGCGCCGAGCCGGGCTGTACTGACTACCGGTTCGCCATCGACATCGACGACCCGCTGGTCGTGCGGATCTTCGAGCACTGGGAAATGTCCGCGGCCCTCGACGCCCACTTCGCCGCACCCCACTTCTCGGCCTTCTCCGAGGTGATGCTGGGAGCCGTCGACGTCTCGGCCGAATACACGAGGTTCGAGGTCTCGTCGTCCGGCCCGCTGTTCGGCTACCGGAAGTCGGCCCGTCAGCGCAGTCCGACCTGCTGACCGATCTCGCCGGGCTCGATCCGGTTCGACGCGCCCACCTCCCGGATGATGTTGGAGACGTGGGCGCTCGAGGTCTCGTCCTCGTGCCCACTTCCCGGCGGAGCACGGACGACGCACCTGATCCTGCCGTAGTGGACCGTGGGGGGGTACGGCGTCTCCGCCGGCCGCATCCGGTGATCCGTCACCCGCCCGGCACTCGGTCGACACCCCAGCGCGCGCTCAGACCGGCGACCCAGTCGGCAGCGGCCTCCGGGCCGTCGGGAGGGGCCTCCACCACCACGACCTGATCGACTCCCAGGTGTTCCAGCTCCGGGAGATCCTGGGGCGTGCCGTCCCTGGTCGACAGGGCGATCTCGATCGCCGCGATGTCCCGGTCCCGATCTCGGCAGAGTTGCGACAGCGTTCTGATCCGCTCCTCGACATCGTCGAGGGCGAGGTTGAACCCGTACCAACCGTCCCCGTAGTCGGCGACACGGGTCAGCGCCGCATCGCTGGTCCCTCCCAGTACCACCGGAATCGTGGAGCCGGAATGGGGCTTCGGATAGCTTCGCACCTGGTCGAATCGGATGAACTCACCCCCGAACGAGCTGGTGCTGGAGCTCCACAACGTGCGCAGCACGTCCACGTACTCCCGGGTGCGACGGGCCCGTCCCCGGAACGGGATCCCGAGTGCGGCGAACTCCTCCGACGACCAGCCGATGCCGATGCCCAGGACGAACCGCCCTCCCGAGAGCACGTCCAGGGAGGCCGCCTGCTTGGCGACCAGAAGGGGATTGTGCTCGGGGAGCAGCAGAATTCCGGTTCCCAGCCGGATCCTGGTCGTCACGGCTGCGGCGAAGGACAGTGTGACGAACGGGTCGAGCCAATCTGCGTCCGACGGGACGGCGATCCGACCGTCCGGCGCGTAGGGGTACGGCGAATCCGGTCGATCGACCATGACGATGTGCTCGCCGGACCACAGGGTGGCGAATCCTGCGGCATCGGCGGACCGGGCCACGGCGGCGACCACGGCGGGGTCAGCCCCCGTGCCGATGCCGAGCGCGTGGAGTCCTGTGCGCATCCCCGAAGTATGGCAAGAGACGGCGGGCGGCACGACCCGCCGGGCGCCGGGAGGCACGCCCGAACCGGTCCGGGCCGCGGCGGGGATGCCACGGGTGTCTCGGCCGGTGTGGTTCAGTGGTCCGATGGCGGCTCCCGGACCGACCGGTTGACCAAGGGCACGCACTCCGATCCGATGCCACCCGGTGAGGTGCTCGAACGCGCCCGGGCCCGCCGGGTACCCCTCCCGGGCCCGCCGGCCCCCCCGTCATGACCTTCTCCGCCGACCAGCTCGACAGGTCCGCACTCGAGCGGGTCGCCCGACTCTGCCGACGGGCCGTCGTCGATACACCGACGTCCGCCGAGCTCGACGGCGCGCTCTTCCCACCCGACCAACCGGTCGTCGTGCTCGGTGATCCCGATGTCGGCGTGGTGGCGGTCGCCGAATGCGACGACGGCCCGCACCTCCGGCTCCTGGCCGTCGATCCGTCGGCCCGTGGGCGGGGCAACGGCCGGGCCCTCCTCCGGTCGGCCGAGGAATGGGCCACCGCGGCCGGACACCACAGCCTGGTGACCGGCGCCGATCCCCCCTACCACCTGTGGCCGGGGGTCCCCACGACGGAGACGGCCCTCCTGTGCCTCCTCGAGAGCCGCCACTACGTCCGGACGGAGACGAACTTCGACATGCGCGTGGACCTGCGGTCGATCCCCCCCGACCCCGGAGGTCACGCGCTGGCCCGGGCCACGGAGCGGGCCGAGCTCGACCGCTGGGCGGCCACCCACTGGCCCAACTGGCGCCAGGAGGTGTCGAGGGCGGCCGACAAGGGGAACCTCGTCCTGGCCCGGGAGGCGGGAGACACCGGCGACGTGGTGGCGTTCTGCGCGTTCGAGGTGAACCGCCGGCGCCAGCTGGGCCCGGTGGCGGTGCGACCCGACCTGATCGGCCGGGGTGCCGGCCGGGCCGTCCTCCTGGGTGCCCTGCACGAGCTGCGTCGACGCGGACGCGACGACGTGGCGGTGGCCTGGGTCGGGCCGATCGTCCCCTACGCCTCGGTGGGTGGTGTCGTGGCGGAGACGTACTTCGTCTACCGGAGGGAGCTCCCGTGAACCTGCTGCCGGTGCCGCGCCGTCTCGACCTGACGGGCGACGTGGTCCCACGCCGTCCGGCACACAGGCGGCTCGACCCCACGCTCCCGGCCCAGGGCTACGTGTTGCGCATCGACGGGTCCGGCGTCGACCTGGCCGCCGCCGATGCGGCCGGCACCTTCTACGGTGAGGCGACGCTCGCTCAGCTCGGCCGCCTCCACGGAGGCGACCTCCCGGCGGGCACGGTCCGGGACCATCCCGACCTGGCCGTGCGCGGCGTCATGCTGGACGTCTCCCGGGACAAGGTCCCCACGATGAGCAACCTGCTTGCCCTGATCGCCAGGCTGGCGTCGTGGAAGATCAACCAGGTCCAGCTGTACACCGAGCACACCTTCGCCTATCGGGACCATCCCGACGTGCACCGGGCGGCGAGCCCGTTCACCGCGGAGGAGATCCTCAAGCTGGACGCCTTCTGCTCCGACCACCACGTCGAGCTGGTGCCCAACCAGAACTGCCTCGGCCACATGAACCGCTGGCTGACCCATGAGCGGTACCGCCCCCTCGCCATCGCCCCCGACGGATTCGTCGACCCCTTCGGCATCTCCCGGCCCCCGATGACCATCGATCCCACCGACCCCGGATCGATCGCCCTCGTCCGGAACCTGCTGGCGGAACTCCTGCCGCTGTTCACGAGCCGCCGGGTCCACGTCGGACTCGACGAGGCGTGGGAACTACCCCGGGAGCGGATCGCCGACTTCATCGACTGGGTCCGCCGACTGCGTGCCCTGCCCGAGCTGGACGGGCGCGAGATGCTCCTGTGGGGGGACATGGTGGCGGGTGACCCCGAGGCGCTGGCCTCGTTGCCGCCCGGCGTCACCATCTGCGAGTGGGGGTACGACGACTGGCACCCCTTCGATGTCCGCTGCGCCGCGCTGGCCGCCGCCGACGTGCCGTTCTGGGTGGCGCCCGGGACCTCGGGCTGGCTGAGCCTCCTCGGCCGGCTCACGAACGCCCGCACCAACTGCCGCGACGCGGTGGAGGCGGGAGTCGCCCATGGTGCGAGCGGGTTCCTCCTGACCGACTGGGGGGACCAGGGGCACCTCCAGCAGCCGATCGTCAGCGAGCCCGCGCTGGCCTACGGCGCCGCGGTGTCGTGGTGCCTCGGCGCCAACGCCGATCTGGACCTCGGGGAGGCGCTGAGCACGCACGTGTTCGACGACCCGACCGGCCGTCTGGCGGACGCCGTCGTGTCCCTCGGGGACGCGCACCGCCTGGTGACGCCCCAGTTCCCGAACCTGGCCACCATCGTCATGAACCTCTACTACCCGCAGCTGCGGGTGGGGAGCGGTCTGACCGCCGGGCTCACCGTCGAGGAGCTCGACCTCGTCGACCAGCGCCTCGAGGAGGCGCGCCGGAGCGCCGAGCTCTCGAGGCCCGGGTGCACCGACGGGTCCCAGCTGGTGGCGGAGACGGTCTTCAGCGTCGACCTGGTCGCACTCCTGGTGCGCGACGCGCGCTGGCGCCTGCACGGTGACGGCACGCTCGGGTCCGTGGCGGAGCCGGTCCGCCGGGGACTGGCGGAGGATCTCGGTGGCCTCATCGACCGGTACCGGGCCCTCTGGCTGGATCGGAACCGTCCCGGCGGACTGGACGACAGCGTGGCATGGCTCGAGAACCTCCGGTCGGCCTACGGGACGGGTCGACCCGATCCCACCTGGGGAGGCTTGTCGACAGCCGCCTCCTGACCGGTGGCGGGTGGACGTCCGTCCGGGGTGAGTGCCGACCGTCCCGGGGCTGATGGTGGCACCATGTTCCGGGGCACGCCGCCCGAGGCCTCGCTGGCCCCGCACGACCTGTGGATCGAACACACCAACCGGCGGTCCTGCACCGCCCCGGCACCCAGGGGGACCATGACGTCAGTCCACTCCGTCACAGGGCACACGAACGCTGCCCCCGGGAGCTGAGATGTCCACCGCAGCCAGGGGACGCGTGGCGGGCAAGGTGGCCGTGGTCACCGGTGGAGCCGGAGGCATCGGGGCGGCCACGGCGCTGGCTCTGGCCCGGGAGGGGGCCGGGGTGGCCGTGCTCGACATCGACCGGGACGGGGCCGAGCGGGTGGCCGCCGAGATCGGCTCCGCCGGGGGGGACGCACTGGCCGTCGCGGCCGACGTGTCCGACGAGGAGGGCGTGGTCCTGGCCGTCCGCACCGTGGTCGACCATTTCGGCCGGCTCGACGTCCTGCACAACAACGCCGCGCTCACCGACTCCGAATTCCTGAGCCGGGACACCTCGGTCACCGACCTGGAGCTCGAGGTGTGGGAGCGGACGCTGGCCGTCAACCTGACCAGTCAGATGCTGACCTGCAAGTACGCCATTCCCGAGATGGTGCGCGGCGGTGGAGGGTCGATCATCAACATGTCGTCAGGGGCGTCGCTGAAGGGCGACCGGACGCGGACCGCCTACGGGGTCTCCAAGGCGGGCGTCAACACCCTGACCATGTACGTCGCCACCTCCCACGGAAAGCAGAACATCCGGGTGAACGCCATCGTTCCGGGGCTGATCATCACCGACGCCGTCCGGGCCCACCTCACCGAGGAGATCCTGAGTGGACTGAGTGGTGCCATCCTGACCACCCATCTGGGCGAGCCCGACGACATCGCCAACACGGTGGTGTTCCTGGCCTCGGACGAGTCCCGGTACATCACCGGGCAGTTGCTGTCGGTCGACGGTGGCATGTCGGCCCACGTGGGGAGCGGCGGCCGCGACGGGTGAGCGGGGATGTGGCCGGTCAGGCCGAACCCAGGATGTACTCCCCGGTCACCGGGTGGTGGGTCCACCCGCCTGCGGCCTGCGTGCCTCCGTCGACGTGGATGGTCTGGCCGGTCACGTAGCTGGACAGCGCACCGGCGAGGAAGACGGCGGCCCCGGCCATCTCGTCCACGTGGCCGGCCCGCCCCATCGGGACGGTCAGGCCGAAGTGCTCCTCCGCGCCGGGCGGTGCCACCGACCGCATGCCCTCGGTCATGGTGATGTCCGGGGCCAGTGCGTTGACCCGGATGCCCTTCGGAGCCAGCTCGAGGGCGGCGGTCTTGGTGAAGTTGATCACTCCGGCCTTCGCCGCGGCGTAGGCGGCGTAGCCGGGGGCCGCCCGCACCCCCTCGATGGAGGTCACGTTGATGACGCTCCCTCCGATGTCGGCGGCCACCATGGCGCGGGCGACCCGCTGGGTGCACAGGATCACGTGCTTGAGGTTGGCCCGGTACAGGGCGTCGAAGCCGTTCTCCGATGTCTCGAGCAGGGGGGAGAGGAACACCCCGCCGGCGTTGTTGACCAGGATCGACACCGGGCCGAGTTCGGCGGAGGTGCGGGCCAGCGCCTCATCGACGGCGTCGGCGTCCCGCACGTCGGTGGGGATGCCCAGGCCCCCGACCTCGTCGGCGGCCGATGCCGCGGTGTCGGGATCCCGCTCCCAGATGGCCACGCGCGCCCCGAAGGCGGCCAGGCCGCGGGCGATGCCGCGACCGATGCCGGCACCGCCACCGGTGACCACCGCCACCCGGTCGGTCAGGAGTGCGGACGAAGGGTCCATGGACACGGGTACCTCGATCCTTCTAGGTTCGGTCTCGGAAATCCGCTGTCGTGGGATCCGTGCCAACGGGCCCACCGGTCGAGGGGGAGTGTATGCCACGGATCGAACCGATTCCCATGGAGCAGCTGGCCGACGAGCCTCGTCGCATCATCGAGGAGGGTGTGGCCGACGGGACGTACGCCACACCGGTGCCGCTCCAGATCTTCGCCTACCGGACGGCCCAGATCATCCAGACCAACATGGCCCGCAACGCCTGGGGTCGCAACAGCCTCCTCGGAGGAAGGATCCTCGAGCTCATCCGGATCCGGAGTGCCCAGCTGGGCGAGTGCCAGCCGTGCATGCAGTCCCGCAAGCACGACTCCATCACCGACGAGGACGTGGCCTGCCTGGTGTCGCCCGGCGGCTCCGGACTCACCGAGCAGGAGCGGTTGGCCGTCGAGTTCCTCGACCTCCTGTCCGCCGACCACCACGCCATCGACGACGAGACCTACCGCCGCCTCGGCGAGGTGTTCACGGCCGCGCAGATCATCGAGTTGGGCTTCACCTGTGCGACCTCCATGGGAACCCACCGCTTCATCCACACACTCGACCCCTTCGGCACGGACCCGCCGGTCATCACCTTCGACCCGGACCAGGTGGACACGGCCTACGCCGACACCGAGGTCGGGCGACCCAGGGGATGAGCGAGACCGTCCTCGTCACCGGCGCCACCGGCCTGGCCGGGGCCAACATCGCCAAGCTCCTGCTCGAACGGGGCGACTCGGTCCGCGCGCTGGCCCGTGCCGGAGCCGACACCGGTCCCCTCGTCGACCTGGGGGTCGACGTCGTGACCGGGGACATCACCGACGCCGGCGATGTGCTGCGGGCGGCCACCGGATGTGACTCGGCCATCCACTGCGCCGCCCTGCTGGGTGGGGCCAGTCAGGATCTCGAGCTGTTCCGGGCGGTCAACGTCGGCGGGACCGCCAACGTGCTGGATGCCGGTCAGGCCCTGGGGATGCGTCGGGTGGTCGCCGTCAGCACCGGGACCTTCTTCGACACCTCGGGAGGTGTCGAGCGGGAGGACGCGCCCGTCACCACGAAGCCGAGCACCGATCCGTACACGGTGACGAAGATGGCCGCCTTCGAGGACGCCATGGCGCGGGCCGAAGCCGGCCAGGACGTCGTCACGACGCACCCCGGAGCCATCTTCGGTCCCTCCCCGGTGGTCAGCAACGCACTGGGTCGGACCAGCTTCAACCGCGTCCTCCTCGCCGGCCTCCGCCAGCGGATCCAGTCCTACCTGTGGTTCCCGGTGAGTTGGGTGTTCGCCGACGACATCGCCCGGGGATGCCTGCTGGCCCTCGACCGCGGGGTGGCGGGGGAGCGGTACATGCTCGACGGACGCCCCGAGGATGTGGTCAGCACGGCGGCGGCCTGCAGTCGAATCTGCGAGTTGGCCGGCATGGACCATCGGGTCGCCGACATCGAGCCGTCCGACGACCCCGAGGTGGCAGCGGTCTTCGGTGCGACGCTGGTGGCCATCGCCGCCAGAGCCGCCAAGGCGGCCAAGGATCCGCCCGCCCGGCGGCCACTCACCGAATCGAAGACGTATCAGCGGCTCGGCTACGACCCGATCAGCCTGGACGACGGGCTGGTGGCCACCACGGCCTGGCTCCGAGAGCTGGGCAAGTTCTAGGAGCCGACGTGGGCCGGACCTCGGTGCCGCCGGGTCGTGCCGCGGTCTCCGCTCCCCCGGCGACCAACCGGTCCGGGGCTCGTCGAAGGGTCCGACGCCGGGAGCGATCGGTCGTCGAGTGCCTCGAGCGGGACGGATCGGCGTAGCCCGAGAGATCGGCGCCTTCCCGGCCGCCGGACAGGAACGCGCCGACGAACGCTCCTGCGGACGTACCCACGACTGCGTCGACATCCGCCAGGTCGACACCGGCGTCGCGCAGGCCGGTGACCAGGCCGGTCTGCCACCCGACGCCGACGGCACCCCCGCCTCCGAGGACGAGCGCGCGAGTCGACGAAGGAGAGTGCGGAACGGTCACCGGTGTTCGCTCTCGTCCGGGTCGGTCGTCCCGTTGGCGTTGCTTGCCGGCCGGACCGTTGGGCCGGGTGGGCCCATCGCACCGAGGCCGAACAGCGCCTCCGCGTTGGCGGAGGAGAACTTGTGCCGGTCCTCGTCGGAGGTGAAGTGCCCGAGGAAGGAATCGATCTGCTCGTGCGTCGGCAGTTGGAACGGATAGTCGGTGGAGAAGATCAACCGGTCGATCGACGTCACAGAGAGGACATGCTGCAGGAGTGCCGGATCGAGCATCCCGGAGGCGGTGATCCAGAAGTTCGACTGCACGTACTCCGAGACTGATCTCTGCAGGCCGGCGATGCGGGACAGGCTGTCCGCCCGGTCCAACCAGAACAGCAGCATCTCCCCCCAGTGCCCGAGCACGATCTGCAGGTCCGGATGTCGGTCGAACGTTCCGCGGATGATCAGGCGCAGTGCGGCGAGGGCGGCGTCGAGGTGCCATCCCCATCCGAATGTGGCGAGGGCGAGCTCGGTCGGCGGGTCGAACCCGCGGTACGACGCGTCACGCAACGCCGGCGACGGCAATTGTGGATGGATGAACACCGGTTGGCTGAGGCGCATCGCCGCCGAGAAGAACTCGTCGTACACCGGGTCGTCCAGGAGAAAGTCGCCCGATCGGCCGTAGACCATGGTCCCCACATGACCGAGACGGGCGGCCCGCTCGAGTTCGGCGGCGACCTCCTCTGGTGCCGACATCGGCAGGGTGGAGAGCGAGCGGAGACGCGAGGGATGCCTGCTCACCGCCGCGGCCGAGGTGTCGTTGGCGGCACGGCTCAAGCGGACTGCGTCCGCGGGCGACAGCGCCTGGGTGCCCGGCGGCGTCAGCGCGATGATCGACAGATCGATGCCCTGTGCGTCCATGGCCGCGATCCGGCCAACGTCGAGGTCCTCGAGGCGCTGGCGGTGGTCACCCACGTCGTTGAACGCCAGGCTTTCGTCCCGACGGTCCGTCGGCAGGGCTCCGAGCGCGGCGTCCAGTTCGGGCAGGATCCAGTGTTCCTCGATGGCGATGCGTGCCACGTCCCACCTTTCTCTATCAAACGTTAACTATCGACTGATAGATAAAGTACCATGCGGCAATGGAGGACGCGCAGGCCACGAGGCTGTTCGAACTGGCGGATCTGATCCTGGCTGTCGGCCGCCAGATCTATGCGTCGAAGGACGTTCCCGCTGAGCCGTGGACACCGCTGGAGATCGCCGTGATGCGGTTCATCGACCGCAACCCGGGAACGTCAGCCAGTGCCGCCGCCGAGGCGACGCAGCTGATCTCCAGCAATTTCAGCAGGGCATTGCGTGGTCTCGAGACGAAGGGGCTGGTGCGGCGCGACATCGATCAGCACGACGGACGGCGGGTGCGCCTCTTCCCCACTCCCCAGGCGCAGGACAATCTCGAGCGACTTCGCGACGTCTGGAGCCGACTTCTCGATGGGATCGTCGACGACCCGGAGGAGATCGACGTCGCGATCTCGCTCCTCCAACGGCTCGAGACCGATCTCATCGAGCGAGCCCGACGCGATACGGCGCGAACCGACGCGACCGACTCCACCTGACCCGCTGCGCACGACGGCCGACCCGAGTCCGACCTCTTACGGGTTCGGCAGGGGTTCGAACATAGCGGGTAGCCGGTTGGTGAGGGCCAGTGAACTCCAGCGTGGAGCGGCGTGTCGAGAGGTCGACTCCAGAAGGGATGGGACCGTGTTCGGACCCCATCGCCGCTGGCCCTGTGAGAAGTCGGCCGATCAGCCGGTCCAGTCGGCTCATCGGTCGTCGAACGACGCTACGGAGCGGCGCTGTTACCTGCGAGCGTCCATCCGACGAGGGCGTTGGCGTGCCCGTGACCCATCTCGTACTCGGATTTGAGGTGGCCGACGATCGCCATGTGCTTCTCGAGTCCACAGTCGCCGATGATCTTCTGCCACTCGGCGATCGACCGACCGTACTTCGTCTCGATCGATGGAAAGTACGACGCAGGTCCCTGCTTCGGCCATGGTGCAGTCTGGTCAGTCAAGGTCTCCCCCCTCTTGGAATCGGGCGCTGGTTGCTCCGTCTCCGGTGATGCTGGACATCGTCAACCGGCGGAGATGTTGACCTGCCAGCCGATACCGAACCTGTCGATCAGCGCGCCGAAGGTGTCACCCCAGAACATCTTCTCGAGTGGCGCCTTGACGGCTCCTCCATCACTCAACTCATCGAAGATCCGGCGGAGCTCGTGCTCGTCGGACCCGATGAGAGAGAGCTCGACTCTGGTCTGGACATCGTTGGATGCATCGGCGCGGTCACTGGCTCGCAGCGTGAACGACCCGTTGTCCAACGATGCGTTGATCACGAGATCCTTCTCGCTCTCGGGTGCGGTCGGGTCCACATCGCCGCGCCGGGTGATCGCCAGCTCGCCACCGAGGACGGATCGGTAGAAGCTGACGGCTTCTTCGGTGTTGCCCGGAAAGAACAGGTATGCCTCGAGCTTCATGGTGGACCTCCTGCGGTCGTCACTGGTCGGAACTAGACCGTATAGTACCCTGTTGGAACTGATCCGTCTAGTACCCTCGTCCGTGTGGCACGCATGAGCACTCCGGAGCCCATGGAGCGGAACTCGGACAGGCGCCACCGCGAGATCCGAGAAGCGGCCGTCGACACGTTCCTCGCCAAAGGGTACGAAGGCACGACCATGGAAGAGGTCGCGGCGAAGGCCGGGGTCTCCAAGCAGACCGTCTACAAGCACTTCACCGACAAGCAGCATCTCTTCGCCGAGATCGTGCTGTCGACGACGGACGACATGAGCGCGCTCATCGGGGTCATCGCCGAGCAGTTGCCGGCGACGGTGGATGTAGCCAGGGATCTGGAGCACCTCGCCGAGGCATTCCTCGTGGCGTTGATGCAGCCACGCGTACTGCGACTCCGGCGCCTGGTGATCTCGTCTGCGGATCGATTCCCCGAGATCTCGACGGCCTGGTACGAGATGGGCTTCGAACGAGTCCTCGCAGCGTTGGCCGATTGCTTCCGAGCCCTTGCCGACCGCCGCCTACTCGTCGTCGACGATGTCGATGCAGCGGCGGAGCACTTCGTCGGCATGTTGTTCTGGATCCCGGTCAACAAGGCCATGTTCACCGGTGATGACGACTACGCGTCCACTCACGACCTCACGCCGGTTGCACGGAAGGCTTCGGCCGCGTTCGTGGCCGCCTACGGGACTCGTTGAATCGTGGAAGGCCTGAACCGGCTCATCGACCACGTTCGCAGTTCAAAAAGGGGCGGCACGGCTCGCTCGGCTAGCTCACGCCGGAGGAGGGCAAGGTGAGGCACAAATCCACCATCCAGCAGACCCGCCCGTTCGATTGCGACGCTTCTATGAGATCAGGCCGGAGGGCCTCGCCACAGTCGCTGATTACCTCTCCGAGCGCTGGCCAAACAGTCTCGTACGCCTGAAGGGCGCCGTGGAATCGAAGAGGAGACATGGCGCTTGACCAGATCAGATCGGCGATCGTGATCGACGCCGAGCCGTCCGAGGTGTTGCAGTACATCTCCAAATCCGACGCCGTGGTGCTGTGGATGGGACAAACCGCGCAGTTGGAGCCATTTCCGGGGGGAGTTCATCGTGGATGTGAATGGTGCAGCCGTCAGAGGGCACGTTGCGGAACTCGATCCGCCGAGTGGGCTCGTCCTCACCTGGGTGTCTCGGTTCTGGCGAGCTACCCCCCCCGGAGTGAGCACCGTGGAAGTGTCGATCAGCCGCCACAATGGGGGAACTTCCGTCGAGATCGTTCACTCCGGACTCACCCAACCGGAATCGTCGAGGCATGTCGCCGGCTGGCGCCACTTCCTCGAACGAGTGGCTCAAACTGTCGAGAGGCAAGGAGTGGAGAACGGTAAGGGTAGGTGACTCCCGAAGAGAAGTTCGACAACCTTTCAGCAGCGTTCATGCACGATCCAGACGTCTCGCTGCCTGAGGAGGGTAAAGGAATCGGATCCCGCGGGCTGCGCCGTGGGGGCAAGAACTTTGCCATGTTGACGCGTGGCCGCGTTGTCGTGAAGCTTCCCTCACCTCGGGTGGATTCGCTGGTGAAATCAGGAGATGGAGCCCGGTTCGACGGGAACAAGGGTAGGCCGATGAGGGAATGGTTCACACTGGATCCGGCTTCCACGCTCGATTGGGAATCGCTTGCTCGCGAAGCCCTGGACTTCGTGTCGACCGATCAAAGTGGTAATCGCCGATGAGGTCCGTTCGGGTGGTCGAACCACAGTCCGTAGTCGCCCTGCGAGGGAGTCCCACCGTCGGGGCCATCGTCGTCCGCTCCTGTGGGAATCTCCGATGAACTACTGGTCCTGATCAGGAAATACATACCCGTGAAGAAGTTTCAAATAGCTCCAGGAGGTCATGGGATGATGTTCGGGCCCCTTCCGGGCCTTTTTACTGGGGTAACGCCAGGCTGACGCCCCCGTTGGGTGACGCTTTTGGAGCAAATCGCCAACTCACCACTGCAGGTCCTGAAGTGATGGGACTACGTTCGATCCCCGTCGAAAGTCGTCTCCAATCCGGCTGCGATTCAACAACTGGCCCCACCCGGCTCTTGGTCGAGCAGGGTGGGGCCACTAGCTCTTCTGCACTTGGCGACGATGACGCTGACCGTGGCTGTGGGTTGTCACCCCATGAGTGTGTGGCGACCACGCAGGCGCCAGCGGATTCTCCAACTGGTCAGCATCTCCGCCGAGCTTGCATTCGTTGCTCGGATACTGCGCGCTCTGGAAGTCATCACCCCCCTTCCGTTGCCATATCGGACCATCGGGGCTCGGACGTTTCGCTCGATGCGACCTCAGAGGAGACCTTGCCTCGGTCGCCCGGGAGGCGATCGGGCCACGCGGGGTCGGGGAACGGCCCGAACCCGCGCGTGCAAACACCGGCGATCACGATCCGCCAGCCACAACCTGGTCCGTGGATGTCGCTGCTCAGACGTGGCCACCAGCGTGCGAAGCGGTGGCCACGGTGGCTTGGCCTGCCATGAGGCGATCACCTCGGCGAAGGCCAGGTCGAGTAACTCCGGATCGGCCAACACCACAGTGAGGAACTCGTCCCTCGCTGCTATGTCTGATCTCGCCGTGACCATTGCCGGTCACACAGTGACTGGCTGGCGATCCTCGGCTGTGGCCGAGATCACCTGCGCGTCTGCGGCGGGCGACACGGTGACCTGCTCGTCAGTGGACACGGTAATCTTGCGCGGCTTGGCCCGCTCGGCCACCGGGATCGTGAGGCGGAGCACGCCGCTGTTGTAGGCGGCGGTGATGCCACCGGTGTCGAGCGCGTCCCCGAGGATGACCTGTCGGCTGAACATGCCTCTTGGACGTTCCGAGGCCACCAACTCGACCTCGGGTCCGGTGGCAGGCTGACGCTCCGCCCGCACAGTCAGCACATTGCGTTCCACATCGAGATCGATGCTGGCCGGGTCGATTCCCGGCAGGTCGAACTCGACGACGAATTCGTTGCCGTGACGCCAGGCATCCATGGGCATGGCTGCCGGCCGGGCGACGGTTCCGTAGACCTGCTCGGCCAACCGGTCGAACTGACGGAATGGATCGGAACGAACGAGCATGATGCACCCTCCTCGCTTCTGCCGGCGGCGTCCCTTCTGCGCCTCCGGATCTATGGCAGTTACTTCAGATTTGTTATACCTTCAAGACCATGTCCGAAGCAAGTGGTTCCTATGAATTCTCGAAGGGCCGAACGTCGGTTTCTGCTGACCGGCCCGATGCAACCCGGGGACTCTACGGAATCTCTGTAGCCGCCGAATTGGTGGGCAGCGCTCCCCAAAACCTCCGTCTCTACGAATCCCGGGGCCTGATCAGCCCAGCTCGCAGCCAGGGCGGCACCCGTCGCTACAGCGACAATGACCTCGTCCGCCTCCGAGAGATCGGCCGGCTCCTCGATGACGGCCTCAATCTGGCCGGCATCGCCGCTGTCTTGGCCCTCCAGGCCGCCAACCGTGACCTCCGAACCCAACTCGACCAGACGCGCCGACGGGCGTCCGCTCTACGCAGCCGCCGGACGGAAGGGGACCGGCCCACTTCACGGTCCAGTTGAGAGCATTCCTCCCACGCGGTCGACACGACTGAGAATCGCAGGCCAGACACACCAGGATTCGGGGGCGGTTCACTTCGTGTGTGGAGCACTCGGTCAGGTGTGTCGAGGGCGACTCCCGCGATTGAAGGTGAGCGCACGCTCGCATAATGTGAGTGAATGTTCACTCACGAGGAAGCAACCGTCCGGGGACCGTCATGGACCAGGACCGCTGGATGGGCATGAGCCCGGCGATGACGAGGGACGACACCAGGTCGCGACTCATCGCTGCGACGCTTGCCGTGGTCCGTCGAGAGGGGTATCAGCGGACGACCACGAGGGCCGTGGCGGCGGAAGCCGGCGTCGCCGAGGGAACCATCTATCGCCACTTCGCCCACAAGCGCGAGCTCTGCATGGCAGCGGTGGCGGAACAGAACGCTCCGGTGATGGCGTTGATGGCGAATCTGCCCTCGGTGGCTGGAACGAGGACGGTGCGCGAGCACCTGGTCGATGCGCTCCGTGGGTTGGCCACGCTCAGAGCGGACTTTCTGCCATTGGAGATCGGCATCCTCTCTGATCCGAGCGAGGCGGCGGAGCGCTTCTCGGCGGCGTCGCTCGCCACCCAAGCACCACCGGTCGCATACACCGGGCTCCAGTCCTACCTCGAACTGGAACAGCGGCTCGGACGGATCCGTCCGGACGTCGAGACCGAGCGGGTAGCGGTCGTCCTTCTCGCCGCCGTGATCGGATACGGCATCCTGCCGCTCGACCCGTTCCCGGAGAACCTGCGGCAGGAAGCTGATGACATCGTCGAACTGGCGCTCCGGGGAGTGGAGCCATGAACACTGTGCGCACCGGTCGAGTTCGCAGGTTGCCGTCTCAGTCGATGATCGCCGCGGTGGCCATCGTGCTCACGGCGTGCAGTGGGTCGACGGGTGCTGCTCAGGCGACGACGACCGTCGGTAGTGGACGGGCGTCAGGCGTCCACGTCGACGCCCAGGTGTTCCCTCGGACGAAGGGGGCACAGGTCATGACCTTGCAGACACCCAACGCCTACACCCCGCAGTCCGCCGACGGCTCGACCGACGACTACCACTGCACACTGGTCGATCCGCGCCTTCGTCAGAACTCGTACATCGTCGGAGCCCACTTCATCCCGAACAGTCCCGAGGTGCACCACGCCATCATGTTCGAGGTCCTCCCGGCCGACGTGCCGCGGGCGATCGCTGCGGACAACCACGGCAAGGGCTGGGGCTGTTTCGGCGAGGCCGGCGTCGGGCAGTGGCTGTCCGTGTGGGCCCCGGGACACGGCCTCGAGATGACGCCGAAGGGCACTGGCCTCTACTTTCCCAAGGGCAGCATGGTTGTCATGCAGGTCCACTACAACCTTTTCCGGGGACGCAAGCCCGTCCACGTCCAGCTGAAGCTCCAGACGGTGCCCGCGGCATCCGCCCACTTGACGACGCTCTATGTCGATCCGATCGCTTCACCACCGGACATCCCATGCCCGGCAGGAGTCGAGGGCCCGCTCTGCAACCGAGCCGCGTCGCTGGCCCTCCTCGGACAGCAGTGGGGACCACTGGGTGTCCTGATGGTCGACGGACTGGAGCAGAGCTGCGGGCGCAGCGTCACGGATCCGCCCGGTGGCGACACTACGACCTGCACGACCCCGGTGGGCTTCGCCGGGAAGATCCTCCGCATCCAGCCCCACATGCACCTGCTCGGCACCGGCATGAAGGTCACGCTCGATCCGGGTACTCCCCGCCAACAAGTGCTCCTGGACGACACGGCGTACGACTTCGACTACCAGCGATCGTTCGACATGCCGAAGCCGGTCCCCGTGTCCCCGTCGGACACCATCTCGGTCGAATGCACATACGACCCCACGCTCGGACAGGAGCTTCCGCAGCTGCGACGCCTGCCGCCTCGCTACGTCACGTGGGGTGAGGGTTCGGGGAACGAGATGTGCCTCGCCATCCTCAGCCGTATCGGCTGACGCCCCGCCGGGTTCATCGGTCAGCCGGTCCGTCGGGAACGTGTCCCAGGTTCTCCAGCGCCGCCGTCTCGGGGCTTGATCCGCTTGACCGGACCCCTTGGTGTTGACCAGGGAACACGTTGTAGTTTTGCAACGGGTGGAGGTTATGGGACGATGTTCGAACCCCTCTTGCGGCTTCTGACCTGGGGTCATGTGGCGGCAGGGTGTGAAGAATGGCCGATTTCGGGTACTCCGTGGCCCGCCGCAGGGTCTGCTGGTGAAGTGATGGGACTACGTTCGAACCCCGTGGTGAGGCCCACCGCCGACCGGCATCGTTGTCCGGTTCGGAGTTGATCGATCTGGGTGGTTCAGGACGAGAGCGATGACGTCTGGAGGACTCGGGACGGGTTGCTGGCAATTCGGATTCGCCTCCCGGAAGCAACTCCTCCCTGGGTTCGCCTACCGTGGTGTTGTGCACCTGGCGGAAGGATCTGCATGACCACGGAGAACGTGACGGTTCTCTTCACCGATCTGGTGGGCTCTACACAACTTCAGTCAAGTGTGACCCCGGATGTGGCCGACGCGATCCGGCGCGACCACTTCACCGTGCTCCGCCGATCGATCTCCGAGACGGGCGGGCGCGAGGTGAAGAACCTCGGCGATGGACTCATGGTCGTGTTCGCTTCGGCTTCCGCGGCGATCGCCTGCGCGGTCTCGATGCAGCAGGGTGTGGAGCACGACAGCCAGTCACGACCCCAGGAGATCGGGCTGCGGGTCGGTGTCTCGAGTGGAGAGGTCACCTTCGAGGACGACGACTACTTCGGCGACCCTGTGATCGAGGCCGCCCGACTATGCGCCCGGTGCGCTGGAGGGCAGATCCTGGCCTCCGACCTGGTCCGGCTCAACGCCGGCCGGCGGAATCCGCATCCGTCCTCCCCGGTCGGCGAGCTCGAGCTGAAGGGACTTCCCGATCCGGTGGCGACCGTCGAGGTCCACTGGGAGCCAGTGGTCATCGGCCGGGACAGCGAACCAGCACTGCCCGGCCTGCTCACCGAAGCCGGCCGCTTCCCGTTCGCCGGCCGCCAGAAGGAAGCGGAGCAACTCCTCGGTGCCTACGGGACGGTGTCCACCGGTGCGACCCGCCTCGTGCTCGTGGCGGGCGAGCCGGGCATCGGGAAGACCCGGCTCACGTCGGAGCTGGCCGGACGGGTCGTCGCCGACGGCGGTGCGGTGCTGGCCGGACGGAGTGACGAACTAGTCGGCGTCCCCTACCAACCGTTCGTCGAGGCCCTCCGGTGGCAGTTGCTGCAGCCTGATGGGAGTGCCGATCTCGGACCGGGGGCCGGCGAGCTCGTGCGCCTGGTGCCCGAGCTTGCCCAAGTCGTCCCGGATCTGCGACCGCCTGTCACGGCATCGCCCGAATCGGAGCGGATGTCACTGTTCGAGGCGGTCCGCGGTTGGTTCGGAGCGGTTGCCGCGGAGCGACCGATCCTGTTGGCGCTCGACGATCTCCACTGGTCGGACCTCGGCACCCTGCTCCTGGTTCGGCACCTCGTCGCCAATGATCCGGTGCCACGACTGTTGGTGGTCGGGACCTATCGCGACACCGACCTCGACCGGACGCACCCACTCTCGACGGTGCTGGCCGAGTTCCATCGTCGTGGTGACGTCGAACGGATCGCCCTCTCGGGATTGGACGAGAACGGAGTTACCGACCTCATGGCCCGCACTGCCGGGCATGAGCTCGACGAGGCCGGGATCGCGCTGGCCATGAGCCTGCAAGAAGACACCGGAGGCAATCCGTTCTTCGTCGGCGAGGTACTCCGCCACCTCGCCGAGAGCGGCTCCATCGCCCAACAGGGCGGACGATGGGTCGCCGGAGGAGATGCATCCGAGAGGTACCTGCCGGAAGGCATCCGACAGGTGGTCGGACGTCGAATTTCAGTCCTGCCTTCGGAGACGCAGAAGTTGCTCGGTCCGGCATCGGTGATCGGAGTCCGGTTCGGCCTCGAACTGCTGGCTGCGGTAACCGAGATGCGGCCGGACGACGTGCTCGACGCGCTGGAGCCGGCCCTCGACGCCCATCTGCTCCTCGAGACGGGATTCGGCCGGTACCAGTTCGCCCACGCGTTGGTCCGCTCCACGCTGCACGGCGAGCTCTCGACCACACGGCGGGGTCGACTGCACTTGGCCGTCGCCGAAGGCCTAGAGAAGCTCCATGTCGGGAATCTTGACGACGTGATGGCCGACCTCGCGTACCACTGGGGCGAGGCCGGCACCTCCACCGTGGACGACGTTGCATTCACCTATGCGCGCCGCGCCGCGGCTCTGGCTATGGAGCAGGCGTCGCCCGACGAGGCGGCCCGATGGTTCCGGATCGCCCGGGAACGACTCGACGGGGCGGACCCGGTGGAGGATGCCGATCTTCTGCTCCAGCTCGGGTTGGCGGAGTCTGCGATGGGAGCTTCGGGGTGGCAGCAGACGCTGATCGACGCGGCCCGGGCCGGGATGCTTCTGGGAAATCTGCGCCTTGTGGCCGACGCACTCGGTCACTCTCAGCGGATCGCCTTCACGACGTCGGCACTGATGCCAGCGGACACCGAGAAGATCGAACTGCTCGAGCAGGCGATCGAGCAGGTGAGCGACGACCCCTTCCTGGCCGCACGATTGACGTTCGAGCTGGCCACAGAAGTCCTCATCGGCGGGGATCTGGTCCGCCGTGATCAGTTGTTCGAACAGGCGATGGTTCTGCGGGGAGACGTCGCAGAACTCGCCGACCGCGTTCACCTCGAATCGCGAAGCTTCCCGACAGTGAGCAACTGGTCGGTGACGAGCGAGGATCTGCTCCGTCGGATCTCGGAGGTCACGCAACTGTTGGACCAGCCGCCGAAAGGGATTGACCCGCACCGCATCGCCTCTGCGATGTCCTCGAGGACCTGGGCGGCATTCAACATCCGGCCGCAGGATCGATGGACGTACGTCGAGGCGATAGAGGCATTTCTCGGGGAACACCCCGATCCCGTGGCGGAGCAGGCTCTTCTTGTCACGCGGACGGAGGCGCTACTCATCGACGGTCGGTTCAACGAAGTCATGGCCTCGGCTGATGCCTGCGAGCGGATTGCTACGACCTTCGACAATCCCGACTACAGGGTGCTGGCAGATGTGCTCCGCATCGAGTGCATCCGTGAACTGACAGGCTTCGGTCCGTTTGTGGATGTACTCATCGATTCGCTCGCCGATCTGCCCGGGGACGACTCACCCTCGGCTAGCGCTGCACTTCGGGCGCTCGTGCTTGCCGAGTCCGGTCGCTTGGCTGAGGCGGCGGAGCTGATTGCAGAACGCGGACACCAAAGTTTCGAAGACATTCCCGATGACGCGTCGTTCGCCGTTTCACTGCCCTGCTGGTCCGAGGCAGCCGCGATGGTCCAGGACCGCGCAGTGTGCCGAGCGTTGTTGGCCCTGGTGGAACGTCTCGACAATCCGTTCTTCGTCACTGGCAGCTGGTTCGGCGGGTCGACCATGAGGATCCGGGCCATCCTGACGGCGGCACTCGGCGAAGAAGATGCATCCGAGCAGCTGTTCGGACTGGCAGTGGCCGCATTCGAAGAGGCCCAGAGCCCACCTTGGCTGGCGCGCACACGAGTGGACTGGGCGGAACACTGCCTCGCACTCGGCAACCGCGACAGGGCACGGGAACACGCCACCGCTGCGGTCGAGGCGATCGGCGAACTCGAGTTGACCGTGACCCGTAGCCGGGCGGAGGCGATCCTCGCCGGTTGAGGAGCGAGGGATCGAGTTCCGAGTGTTGGACACGTTGGGACGACAAATGCCAGTGAACAAACGGTCGTGACCAGTGAAAATGCTCCCGAGAGAGCGTTGTATTTCCTACAACATCGGTGGAGGTTATGCGACGATGTTCGAACCCCTCTTGGCCCGCTGACCAGGGGCAATGCGGCATGATTGTCTGAGCACGAGCGGAATTCGGGTACCGTCGGCCCCTCACAAGGTCGCCTCCAGAAGTGATGGGACTCTTTTCGAACCCCTGCCAAAGGGCCAACCCGCATCGCACGATCGCGGCGGTGACCCGGTCGAATCGGCCGGCCTACCGAGGATGGAATCGCAACCAGTTCGCCAGCATCGTTGCCCGGACCTTGTCCTCGTAGACAAGCTCGGCACTCACAACGATGGCCAACTCCGAGACCTCCACAGATGCGGCCCGTAGCGACACCGGCGGTCCCAGCGGCGTAGGACGAAGGAACCGCACGTCGAAGCCAGCGGTGATAAAGGGAACGGGTGCTCCATCGTCGGCCACCCAACCATGGCGATCGGCTTCCCACATCACGACAGCCGCGGTATGGCAGTCGAGCGCCGTCGAGATGATCCCCCCATTGAGGAAGCCGAACCCATTGTCGTGTTCGGGGCGAGGAGTGAATGTGGCGACGGTGACCTCGTTCTCCCGGTAGCTACGCAGGTGAAAGCCGTCAGGATTGGCATGACCACATCCGAAGCACGTGAGATCGGGATGGAGGGATTCCTGAATACTCAAATGTTTCATCGCGTTACTCCGATGCTTTCGACTGTGACTCTTGGACTGTGGTGAACCGACCGCGGAGACGTAGTCATTTCTTGCCGAGCCGCCGGTCGGAGCAGACGCCTCGCCACAGCTCTGTAGCGGGAGAGGCACGCCCGACCTGATGGCCCGGCGACACCGTCGTCCGTTGCAGGACTTGCATGGGATCAGCCGGCACGTGCGACGATCCATCCGAACTCGGAGGTGACCCGGACACCGACGTCCCGATCGCACAATGGCGAGATGACCTCGTGCAACGCTTCGCGGAACTCCTCGTAGCCGACTGCCTCGATTGCAGGGACGGACGGTCCTGCCGCCGCCAATGCACGGACGGCCGTATCAGTGTCGGGCCACTCATTGACGACGTCCACGACTCCGCGCTCTACCAACGTGAAACCCGCAACTGCCAACATGTCCTCCATGACGCCCCCACGGCCGGTGTCCCCATGTTCCATGTTGGCTGCCCCATGTTCAGGTGGAGACAACTCGATGACCTTGAGGAAGTACGGCATGAGACCGAGGTGTTCGTAGCGCCCCCAGAAGGAGAGTCCCAGTTGACCGCTGGGCACGAGCACCCGCTTAGCCTCCTTCAGCGCACCTTCGCATCCCTTCCAGATGCCGTTGAAACTCGTTGCGACATCGAAGCTGTCATCTGCGAACGGAAGTTCGAACATGTCCCCGACGCGGAAGTCCCCGCTCGGCGTTCTCGTTCGCGCAATTGTCACGAGGGCCTCGGCTGCGTCCAGTCCAGAAACTTGGGCTTGCCGCTCGGCGGCAAGATGAGCAGCGAACCCGGACCCACAGGCGATGTCGAGGAGGCGGGCACCGTCTCCGACGGCTAGCCGGTCGAAGAGCAACTCGTTCGCCGGGCGCGCATAGGGCTCGAACAGGTACGCCCACTCAACGGCACGCGCCCCCCATCCCCGACCTGCTTCTTCCCAGTTAACGGTGGACACTGGCTCCGACCTCTCCTTAGACGAACGATCGTACAAGAACTGTAGACGATCGTGCGTCTAAGATGCAAGGGGCCAGTCATGCGATGGAGGAAAGACGAACCGATGCCGGAGGAGGTGACGCCGAAGAAGCAGACCCGGGCCCCCGGTGAGCGTTCTCGCGTCCGAATCGTGAAGGAGGCGGCACAGCTGGCGACGATCGAGGGCATCGAGGGGCTTTCGATCGGCCGACTCGCTGACGCCACCGGGATTGCGAAGAGCAGTGTCTATGCACTGTTCGGCTCCAAGGAGGAGCTCCAGCTCGCGACCATCAACGCAGCTCGCGACAGCTTCATCGCCGAGGTGGTCGCACCGGCGCTGGGCGCGACGGAACCGGGGCGCGAACGACTGCTCGCCCTCTGTGACGGATTCCTTTCGTACGTAGAGCGGCGCATCTTCCCCGGCGGCTGTTTCTTCGTCGCCGCATCCGCCGAAGTCGGGGCGCGCCCCGGACGCGTCCATGACGAAGTGGCCCGTATTCAACAGCAGTGGCGAGACCTGCTCGGGCGCGAGGCCAGCGTGGCAGTGGAGCACGGCGAACTTCCGCCAGGCACCGACCCCGGGCAGATCGCATTCGAACTTGGTGTCATTCTTGCCGGAACCAACATCGTGAGCGTCCTGCACGACGATCAAACCGTCGTCGCCCGTGCCCGTTCGGCGGTCAAGAGTCGGCTCTCCGGCTAGTTCGTCGTAGCCTTCGGCTGATCGAGTTGGAGAGCGTCACTGCGTCGACCGGGCGCCTGAGCTGCTCCCCTCTTGTCCCAGCTCAGGAGGGGTTCGAACATCGGCATTTGCCTGACATGGCGATAGACGCCAAAAAGACCCATCTACCAGGGAAAACGTTGTAAATCCGACAACGGGTGGAGGCGATGGGACTCGAACCCACGACTTCGACCTTGCAAAGGTCGCACTCTAGCCAACTGAGTTACGCCCCCGGGGGCTGACGGACGGGTCCGCCGGACCAGCTAACCGTAGCAGTCGGCCCGCTGCGCTCCGCCGCCCTCCGCCGCCCTCCGCCGCCCTCCGCCGCCCTCCGCCGCCCTCCGTGCCCGGGGGTAGCCGTCACAGGCCCCCGGTACGGTCGCTCTGCGCAGGTGATGCTCCGACTCCGGCCAGACCGGACCCCGGACGGGATCGCCCGCCCTCGCTCCCGACCGGAGCCCCCTCCCACGGGGTGCCCGTCGAACGGGCGCCCACGCAACGGAAGGAGCCCCCGTGGCCCCCACCGACCGTGACCACCTGCTCGACACGCTGACCGAGGGCATCCAGGCCCTGACGACCTCGGCGGCATGGCGCTCCCATCTCGAGGTCCAGGGCCGGTTCCACCGGTACAGCTTCTCGAACGCCCTCCTCATCTGCCGTCAGGAACCCGGGGCCAGCCGGGTCGCCGGCTTCGCGACGTGGAAATCATTGGGGCGGGCCGTCCGCAAGGGCGAGCGGGCCATCTGGATCCTGGCGCCGATGACGGGCCGGCGGACGAAGTCGCCCGACGGTGAGGAGCACCGGCCGATCCTCGGCTTCCGTCCCGTGGCTGTCTTCGACGTGGCCCAGACCGACGGTGAGGCGCTTCCCGAGGTCTGCCGGACCCTCGAGGGCGACGACCCTGCCGCCTGGTTCGGGCACCTCGTCGACCGGGCGTCGCGCCTGGGTTACACGGTCGAGACCACCGAGCTCCCGGGCACCACCAACGGCGACTGCTCCTTCGTCCGGCGGAGGATCCGGGTCGAGTGCCGCAACGACCCCGCCCAGCGGGTCAAGACGCTCGCCCACGAACTCGCCCACGCGCTCCTGCACGAAGGGACCGATGATCGGCCCCTGGCCGAGCTCGAGGCGGAGTCGACGGCGTTTGTTGTCTGTCAGTCGCTCGGCCTCGACACGTCGGGCTACACCTTCGGCTACGTAGCGTGCTGGGCCGGGGGAGGCCCAGAGGCGATCGCCCGGATCAAGTCCTCGGGTACGAGGATCCAGCGGGCCGCCGCCGCCATCCTCGACGCAGCCGAGGAGACGGCCACAGGTGCGGGCGCCGCGGCACCGACCGCGGCCTGACCGGGCGGGTCAGCCGTCGGTCTTGGCCCGCTCGTACGAGCGGGCGATCTCCTCCCAGGCCGCCTCCACCCCGTCGAAGCCGCGGACCTCGGTCCGCTTGTGGGGCTCGAGGTCCTTGTAGACCTCGAAGAAGTGGGCGATCTCGAAGGTGAGGTGCGGTGGGAGCTCGTCGAGGTTGTGCACCCGCTCCCACATCGGGTCCCCACAGGCCACACAGATGATCTTGGCGTCGGGGCCCTTCTCGTCGGTCATCCAGAAGACGCCCACGGGGCGGCTCTCGACCATGCAGCCCGGGAAGGTGGGCTCGTCGAGGAGCACCAGGGCGTCGAGCGGGTCGCCGTCCTCCGCCAGCGTGTCGGGCACGAACCCGTAGTCGGCCGGATAGAAGGTCGCCGAGAACAGCCGGCGGTCGAGCCGGAACACATGGGCCTCGTGGTCGAACTCATACTTGTTGCGGCTCCCCCGTGGGATCTCCACCATCACGTCGACCGTTCGATCCGTGTCCATGCGCCTGCCCTTTCGTCGGTGAAGCGGCGATCCCATTGTGGCGCATCCCGGAAGGTGGCCCGACGGGCCGCGTCCACGGTGTCCGCCCTCGGGGAGCCAGGGGTGCCTTGCTAACGTTGTGGTGTGAGCAATGACGCCCTGACTGGCACAGCGGCCGGGACGGAGGCGGAACCGGAGTCGCAGTACTTCGCCCGACAGCTCTCCGACCTGGACTTCAACGACCGCCTCCTCGATCTGGTGGCGGAGGCGGACCTCCCGCTCCTCGAGCGGGTGAAGTTCCTGATCCTCTTCTCCGAGCGGATCGACGAGTTCTTCCAGGTCCAGGTGGCCGGCCTGCGCCGCCAGGTGGTCGCCGGCATCACCAGCCGGGCCCTCAACGGGAGCACGCCCGAGCAGCTCCTGGCCGACGTCCGGGCCTCGCTCGAGCGGATGGTCCGGCGTCAGGAGTCCCTCCTCCTCGAGACGCTGTCCCCGGCGCTGGCTGACGCGGGGATCGAGCTGTGCCACTGGGAGGATCTCGGCGCCCACGACCGCAGCTACCTCCACGACCTGTTCGACCGGCTCATCCTGCCCGTGGTCACGCCGCTCACCGTCGATCCGAGCCACCCGTTCCCCTACATCTCGAACCTCTCGCTCAACATCGGTGTGGAGGTGCGCAGCCGCACCGACGACTCGTCGCGCTTCGCCCGGGTGAAGATCCCGCCCAACGTCGACCGCCTGCTCCCTCTGCCGGGCGGAGAGCGCTTCGTTCCGCTCGAGCAGGTCATGGTGGCGTTCCTCGACGAGCTGTTCCCTGGGATGGAGGTCGGCGAGGCCTGCGTCTTCCGGGTCACCCGCGACGCCGACCTGGCCCTCGACGACGATGCCGCCGACGACCTGCTCCTCGCCCTCCAGGAGGAGCTGCGCCGCCGCCGCTTCCTGCCGGTGGTCCGCCTCGAGATCGACTCACGCACCTCGGAGGCCACCGTGGAGCGCCTGACCGAGGAGCTCGGCCTCGACGCCGATGACGTCTACCGGTTCGCCGGCCCGCTCGGGCTGAGCTGCCTCTGGGCCATCTACGGCCTCGACCGCCCGGACCTCCACGACCGCCCGTGGACCCCGCTGGTCCCGCCCGCCTTCACCTCGGTGGAGCGAGACGAGGGCGCCAGCATCTTCTCCGTGCTCGACCGGCAGGACGTCCTCGTCCACCACCCCTACGACTCGTTCTCGGCCTCGGTCGAGGAGATGCTCAACGAGGCCGCCGAGGACCCGCACGTGCTGGCCATCAAGCAGTGCCTCTACCGGACGTCCGGTGACAGTCCCATCGTGGCCGCCCTGGTGCGGGCCGCCGAGCGGGGCAAGCAGGTCGCCGTACTGGTCGAGGTGACGGCCCGGTTCGACGAGGAGGCCAACATCGGGTGGGCCCGCGCGCTCGAGGAGGCCGGCGCCCACGTGATCTACGGCCTCATGGGGCTGAAGACCCACTCCAAGACGACGCTGGTGGTGCGCCAGGAGGGTGACGCCGTCCGCCTCTACTGCCACGTGGGAACGGGCAACTACAACCCGAAGACAGCCCGCATGTACGAGGACCTGGGGATGCTGTCGTGCCGTCCCGAGCTGGGCGCGGACGTCACCCGCTTCTTCAACTACATCACCGGCTTCAGCCAGCCGCCCCACTACCGGGAGCTGGTGACGTCGCCGGGTGGCATCCGGGATCGTGTCGTCGAGCTCATCGACGAGGAGGCCGAAGCGGGTCCCGACGGGCGCATCGCCATCAAGGTCAACGGCCTCGACGACGTGGCCGTCATCGACGCCCTCTACCGGGCCTCCCGGGCCGGTGTGCCCATCGAGCTCATCATCCGGGGCATCTGCTGCCTCCGACCCGGCGTTCCCGGCCTGTCCGAGACCGTCCACGTGCGCTCGATCGTCGGCCGGTTCCTGGAGCACTCCCGGATCCTCCGCTTCGGTGGCGCGGCCGGTCGGAAGGCGACGTACTACATCGGCTCGGCGGACCTCCGGCGCCGGAACCTGGACCGCCGGGTGGAGGCCATGATCCCGGTGGCCGACCCCGAGGCAGTGGGCCGCCTCGAGGAGATCCTGGAGTTCAATCTGGCCGACGACGTGCAGTCGTGGTCGTTGGCGTCCGACGGCACCTGGCACCGCATCCCCACGGTCCTGGGCATCGCCACCCAGGCCTCACTGGAGGAGGCGGCGCTCAAGCGCGGCG
>CAZULR010000007.1:0-27843 GCA_964621235.1 uncultured Acidimicrobiaceae bacterium | reverse complement strand
CCGTCCGCGTCGACGGCGGGGGCCGGGCGCTCGGCTACTCTGCCGACACCGGGCCCGCGTGGTCGCCGGACGTGCTCGGCACCGGGCTCGACCTGCTGCTGTGCGAGGCCACCTACACGGCCAAGTACGAGGGGACCGCCGGTCACCTCAGCGGACGGCAGGCCGGTGCCGCGGCACGGGCCGCAGGCGCGCAGCGACTCGTGATCACCCACCGGTGGCCCACGGTCACGGCACGGGCGGTGGCCAAGGAGGCCGAGGCCGCCTTCGGCGGCCCGGTGGAGCAGGCAACTATCGGAAAGGAATTCACACTGTGAGCGGAGCGACCAAGCGGGCCGACGGCCGGGGGATCGACGAACTGCGGACGGCATCGTTCGAACGGGACTTCACCGTGTTCGCACCGGGATCGGTCCTGGTGTCGATGGGACAGACGCGGGTGCTCTGCACGGCATCGGTCGAGGAGCGGGTGCCACCGTGGATGCGGGGATCCGGGAAGGGCTGGGTGACCGCCGAGTACTCGTTGCTGCCCGGGTCGACGGGTGAGCGCGTGACCCGGGAGGCGGCCAAGGGCAAGCAGTCCGGCCGCACCCAGGAGATCCAACGGCTGATCGGTCGCTCACTCCGGTCGGTGTGCGACATGGTGGTCCTGGGCGAGCTCCAGATCACCGTGGACTGCGACGTGCTCCAGGCGGACGGCGGCACGCGGACGGCGTCGATCTGTGGCGCCTACGTGGCCCTCCACGACGCCCTGACCCGTCTCGTGCAGAAGGGGACCCTCCGGGCCAATCCGCTGACCGAGGCCGTGGCCGCGGTGTCGGTCGGGGTGGTCGACGGGGTCTGCATGCTGGACCTCCCCTACGAGGAGGACAGCCGGGCCGAGGTCGACATGAACGTGGTCATGACGTCGTCGGGCCGCTTCATCGAGGTCCAGGGGACGGCCGAGGGCATGCCGTTCACCAAGGCGGAGCTCGACGAGATGCTGAGCCTGGCCGAGCACGGGATCGCCCAGCTCCTCGACCTGCAGACGGCCACGCTGGCCGAGCCCCCGACCCCGCGTTGACCGGGGGCGCAGACGCGATGCCCGGGAGCGCCCTCGTGCTGGCCAGCGCGAACGTCGACAAGGCGGCCGAGATCGCCGCCCTCCTCGGCGAGGTGCCTGGGCTGACGCTGCTACCGCGCCCGGCCGACGTCCCCGACGTCGAAGAGACCGGGGAGACCCTCGAGGACAACGCCCGCCTGAAGGCCCGGGCCCTGTGCGAGGCGACCGGCCGATCGGCGGTGGCCGACGACACCGGCCTTGAGGTCGAGGCGCTCGACGGGGCGCCCGGGGTGTACTCGGCACGGTTCTCCGGCGAGGGTGCCAGCTACGCCGCCAACGTCGCCAAGCTGCTGTCCGAGCTCGAGCGGGTCGGGGCCGTGACCCCGGCGGCCCGCCGGGCCCGCTTCCGCAGCGTGGCCTTCGTGGCCCACCCCGACGGCACCGAAGTGTGGGTGGAGGGCGACGTCACCGGGACCATCACCCCCGAGGCCCGGGGCGACGGCGGGTTCGGCTACGACCCGGTCTTCGCCCCCGACGGCTTCGACGGCCGGACCTTCGCCGAGATGTCCCCCGACGAGAAGCACGCCGTGTCCCACCGGGGCCGGGCCTTCCGGGCCCTGGCCGACCGGCTGACGTCCGACGGCGCCGTGGGGGAGTCGCCGTGACGTCGCCCCGGGTGCGGTCCGCCGTGGAGTCGGCACGCCGGGCGCTCATCGGCGTCGCCGCCGGCCACGACCGGGTGCGGGCCGTGCTGGCCCGGGCCGGTGGGGAGCTCGTGGCGGTGTCCGACCGGGCGACGGCCGTGGCCGAGGCCCGTCGGGCCGGCGTGCCCGATGCCTACGGCGGCTCCTACTTCGGCGAGGGCCGGGACGCCCTCGGCGACCGCGAGGGCCGCTCGGGCTACGCCCGGTACGACCGGGTGGCGTCCAACGCCGACATCGCCGGCTGGCTGCTGTGGCGCAACTTCCAGGTGACGACCTCGCTCGACGTCGGGTGTGCCACCGGCTACCTCGTCGAGGTGCTCCGCGAGCGCGGGATCGACGCCCAGGGCTGCGACCTCAGTGCCTACGCCATCGACCACGCCGCACCCGGTGCCGTCGGCCACGTCCGCGTGGCCAATCTGTTCGCCGGACTGCCCTGGCCCGACGGGGCCTTCGACCTGGTCACGTCGCTCGAGATCCTGGAGCATCTTCCACCGGACCGGGTGCCCGACGCACTGGCGGAGCTGGCCCGGGTGTGCGGCGGCCACCTGTATGCCACGATCCCCTCCTTCGGCCCCAACCGGTCCGGGCCCGACGGTCACTTCGAGGGCAAGGTCCGCCCCGAGCGGGTGGAGCACTACGACGGCCTGGGGCCGGACTACCGGGGCCCGGTGCCCGAGTCCGACCTCGCCGTTGACGCCGAGGGGGAGCTCGTCGAGGGCCACCTCTGCATCGCCTCGTTCGAGTGGTGGACCGAGCGCTTCGCCGAGGCGGGGTTCACCCGGTGCGTCGACGTGGAGGAGCGCCTCTACGCCGACATCGAGCCGGCCGACCTCGCCCCCTACTGGAACCTCTACGTGTTCCGGCTGGCGGGAGCCGACCCGGCCATCTGCGAGCCGCGCGAGCCGGCCATGTCCCTGGCTGAGCTCGGTCTGCGCCATCCCCTCCTCGGTACCTGAGTGCGCCCGGGCGGCCCGGCCCGCGCCATGATGCACGCATGACCGACGCGATCCCGTCCATCTTCTCGACCTACGACGACTTCGCCCACCTCCGGTTCGAACGACCGGCGGACGGGGTGCTGCTGATCACCATCGACCGCCCCGAGGTGCTGAACGCCGCCAACGAGCGCCTGCACCGCGAGTTCAGCCAGGTGTGGCGCGTGGTGGACGCCGACGACTCGGTGGCCGTGTCGGTCATCACCGGGTCCGGCAAGGCCTTCAGCGCCGGGGGCGATCTGGCCATGATCGAGAAGATGACGACCGACCACGCCTACACGCTCCTGCAGTGGCGCGACGCCAAGGCGGTGGTCGACGAAATGCTCGCCTCCGTCAAACCGATCGTCTCGGCCGTCAACGGGGTGGCCGTGGGCGCGGGTCTCGCCGTCGCGCTCCTGGCCGACGTCAGCGTGATGGGGGAGGGGGCCCGCCTTTCCGACGGCCACGCCCGGCTCGGGGTCGCCGCCGGCGACCACGCGGCACTGCTGTGGCCGCTGCTGTGTGGCATGGCCCGTGCCAAGTACTACCTGATGACCGCCGACTTCGTCGACGGTCGGGAGGCCGAGCGGATCGGCCTGGTCACGCGCTGCGTGCCCGACGACCAGGTACTGGCCGAGGCGTTGGCCATCGCCGGAAGACTCGCCGCCGGGAGTCGCACGGCGGTGCAGTGGACCAAGCGGGTGATGAACCAGTGGATGCTGCAGGCCGCCCCGGTGTTCGGTGAGTCGCTGGCCCTCGAGATGCTGGGATTCCTCGGCCCCGATGCCGCCGAGGGGTTGAACGCGGTGCGGGAACGGAGGCCCCCGGAGTTTCCGTCGGCCCGCTGACCCGGGGCGGCATCGACATCCGGGTGATCCGGGCGGTGGCCCTCAGCTGACGGTGACGAGGGTGCCGATCGGCGTGTACGGGAAGACGACGCCGGCATTGGCCGGGGGCATTTCCACGCAGCCGTCGCTCTGGGGGTAGCCGTAGCTGCCGCGCACGTAGCCGTGCAGGGCATCGCCCCCGTTGAAGTAGCTCACCCACGGGATGCCGGGATCGTGGTACTTCGAGCCGTCCGGGTTGGTGCCGGACATGGTCGCCGACGTCAGGTGTTCGAAGACGGGGAAGGTGCCGTCATCCGTCGTGGCCCCGGTGACCCCGGTGTTGGCCAGCGTCGAGTAGACGGCCGCGCCGTTCGAGTAGACGGTGGCCCGCTCGGGCAGGGTCTTGGTGACGAGGACGTAGTTGTAGGCGGCCGTGTCGACGGTCCCGGCGGTCACGTCGGCGAGGAGCGCGCCCCACACGGCCGGGCCCGCCTCACCGTCGGCCTTCATCCCGTGCTTGTCCTCGAAGGCCATGACCGCGCCCTTGGTGATCACGTTCGACTGGCCCGGGGTCCACTGGGCCGTGAGCTCGGCCGGCTCGGCGAACCGCCAGGCGAAGGTGCCCTCCTGGGGCTGGGCCAGCTCCTGGGGGGCGGCCAGCGGGCCGGCCGGGGTGAAGCCGACGGGCAGATAGCCCAGTTGGGCCAGCAGCTGCTGCAGGCGGAGGGTGTCGCCGGCGGCCACGCTGAAGTGGACGGTCGCACCCTGGTCCAGTGTCTGGCCCGAGGTGCCGAGGATGCCGCCGGCGCCGGCGGGCACCGTCAGGGTCTCCGAGCTCGAGGGGACGAGGGGCGCGGCGGCCACGAAGACCTGGGTGGTCGGGTCGACCTGCTGCCACGATCCGGCGACGGCGGGCGTCAGGGTGGGTACGGGCGACCTGGGCGACAGCGGCACCGAGTATTTGACGGTCAGGGTGGCGTCACTGGCCACACCGCTCGTTCCGTCCACTGGGGTGACCGACACGATCTCGAGTGGCTGTCGGGAGACGTCCGCCTGGGCGGACGGTGCGGTCGTCGGGGAGGCGGAGACCTTCGGGCCGGAGCGGCTGATGACCGTGGCCCCGGCCACCAGGGCCACGACGAGGAGGCCGACACCGGCGATGATGAGGCGCCGTCGGGTGGCCCGGGACGACGCACGGGGTGCGTGCCGACGTGATCGGGAGGAGGAATGGGCGCCGGACATGGGAATCACGGCAAATCTACCAGGTGAACCCCCCGTTTCGTGGCACGTTCGGGTGTGGTGTCCGGTAATTCGTGGCCGACGGTCGTCGGCCGTCGGTCAGTCCGCGGTGGAGGTGCGCACCCCGGCCTGGACGGCCTGCTCGACGGCGGCGATCTGGGAGGCCTCGGTCAGCTTCCGGCCGTCGGGGCCGCGCACGTAGAAGGCGTCGACCACGGCCGCCCCGAAAGTGGAGACCTTGGCCGAGGTCACGTCGAGGTGGCACTCGACGAGGGCCCGGGTGATCCGGTGGAGCTGGCCGACGATGTCCTCGGCCCGCACCTCGACCACGGTGGCCGTCGCGGAAGCGTTGTTGTCCACCGTGACCTGGGTCGAAAGCAGCTGAGCCACCCGGACCCGGCCGGCGTTGCGGTAGGTGTGGGCCCGCTCGTCGAGCTGGGCGTCGACGTCGAGGGAACCGTCCATGGCCGCCGCCAGGTCGTTCGACAGCTTGGCGGCCACCGGCCACCGGCCGCGGTCGGGCTCGACCGTGAACGTCTCGACGGCGACGCCGTGCTCGCTGGCCACCACGGCGGACCGGACGTTGAGGCCGTGGAGGGCGAGAACGCCCGTCACCTCGGCGAGGAGTCCGAACCGGTCGGGGGCCACCACGGTGACCAGCGGTGGCTCGATCGACAGCGACAGAGCGGGCACCCCGTGGGTGCGGACGGTGTCCATGACCATCTCGAGGTCCTCGTTGATCAACGGCGCCGGTGGGGCGACGGGCTCGCCGGCCAACAGCAGGCGCGCCCGCTCGACTAGGTCGGCCACGAGGCCGGCCTTCCAGCTGCCCCACGCGGAGGGTCCCGTGGCCAGGCTGTCCGCCTCCACCATCACGGCCAGCAGGTCGAGGGTCGAGCGGTCGCCGACGTCGTCGGCCACCTTGCGGGCGGTGGCGGGGTCGTCGAGGTCCCGGCGGGTGGCGGTGTCGGGCAGCAGCAGGTGGAGTCGGACCATGGTGACGATCGTGGCCACGTCGGCCGGAGGGAGCCCCATCCGGGCGGCGATGTCGGCGGCCACCACCATGCCGACGTCAGTGTGGTCGCCGGGGAACCCCTTGCCGATGTCGTGGAGCAGGGTGCCGAGGAGGAGCAGGTCGACGCGTTGGACCCGGTGGGCCATGGTGGCGGCGTTGGCCGTCGCCTCGAGGAGGTGCCGGTCGACGGTGAACCGGTGGTACGGGTTGCGCTGGGGCTTGTTCCGCACGCTCGCCCACTCGGGCAGGTAGCGCTCGAGGAGGCGCCGCTGGTCGAGGGCCTCGAGGGCGGGGATGGCGGCCGGGCCCGTGGCCAGAACCCGGACCAGCGTCCCCCGCAGAGCGTCGGTCCAGGGGACCGGCGGTTCGGGGGCCCGGCGACCGAGGAGGTTGAGGGCATCGCGCGAGATGGGCAGGTTGTGCTCGGCCGCCACCGCCGCCAGGCGCAGCGACAGCGACGGGTCGCCGGCCACGTCGGCGTCGGCCAGCAGGACGACCTCGTCGACCGTGGTGCCGATCCCCGCCTCGCCCGGCAGCACGCTGGCCTCGGCGCCGTCGCCCCGGTCCCGGCGCCGGAGTCCCCGCGAGCTCTGGGCGCGCGACCAGGCGTTCCGACGCCGCCAGGCGTCATCTCCCTCCCAGGCGACCGTACGTCCCGCGGTCGCCACCGCCAGCATCAGCGCGTCGGCGTCGTCGAGGCCCATGGCTTTCGCCACCTGCTCCTGCTCCTGGAGGAGGAGCTTGTTGAGCTCCCGTCCGGCCCGGCGCTGGAGCTCGACCCGCGTGGCGGTCAGGACCGCCCGGGCGGACTCGATGGCCACCGTGTCGACGTAGTCGGCCAGGACGGGGACGGCCTGCATCATGGCGAGGAGGGCGGCGATGTCCCGGAGGCCGCCGTGGGACTCCTTCAGGTCGGGCTCGAGCAGGAAGCCCACGTCGCCGTTGGCGGTGTGGCGCTCGGCGACGCCCTCGGCCAGGACGCCGAGCCAGGGCGGCTTCTGGCGTGCCCAGCGCTCACGGGCCCCCTCGAGCACCGGCTCGGCGACCTTGTCCTCGCCACAGATCACCCGGCCGTCGAGGAGCCCGAGGGCGACGCGCAGGTCCTCGGCCGCCATGTCGAGGGCCTCGGACGGCTTGCGGACACTGTGGTCGAGCGAGATGCCTTCATCCCACACCGGGTACCAGATGCGGTCGGCGGTGGCGGAGATGTCCTTGCGGTTCTTGTGGAGGAGCACGACGTCGAGGTCGCTGAACGGGCAGAGCTCCCCCCGGCCGTAGCCACCGACGGCGACCAGCGCCATGCCCCGCGTGTCCCCGCCGCACGCCGCCTCGAAGAGCCCGGTGAGCCACTTGTCGGCCGCGGCCGCATAGGCCCGGCAGAAGGCGTCGCCACCGAGGTCGGTATGTTCGATCAGCTCCTGGCGTCGGACACGCAGGGACATCGACGGACCGTAGCACCGCGCCGCCGCCGCATCGCGACCCGTGGGCGTTACGCTGGGCACATGGCTGACGACAGCGATTCGGGCTCTGGACGCTCCACCCTCTCCACCGTCGTCCTGGTGGTCGGTGTGGTGGTGGTCGTGTGGTTCCTGCTCGGGATCCTGCACTTCCTCGTCAGCCTGGTCTGGGGAGTCGTCGAAGTGGCCGGGCTCATTGCGCTCGTCCTGGTGATCGGCTGGTTCCTGTTCCGTGGCAAGGGCGACTGACCCACCTGGTCGCGCTGGCGCGGGTGGTGGGCCGCCGGTCTCAGGTGAGCATCGACTCGAAGAGCTGGACGTGCTCCGCCACCATCCGGCGGGTCGAGAAGTAGCCCTCGACCGCCAGCCGGCAGTCCTGGCGCTCCAGCTGGTCGAGCCGGCCCAGTGCGTCCACCATGGCGTCCTCGTCGGCGCACAGGAACCCGGTGGTCCCGTCGGTGACGACCTCGGGCGCCGCTCCCTCGGGAAAGGCGAGGACCGGGGTGCCGCAGGCCATGGCCTCGATCATCACCATGCCGAACGGCTCGTTCCACCGGATGGGGAACAGCAGCGCCGAGGCGCCGGCCAGCAGCTCGAGCTTGCGCTCGTGGGAGACCTCGCCCAGGTAGACGGCGTCGGGGCCGAGCAGCGGCTCCACCTTCTCGGCGAAGTACTGCATCTCCCACGGCTCGCGCATCTTGGCCGCCATGAGGATCCGCATGCCGGCCCGGCGGGCCACCTCGATGGCGCGGTGGCAGCCCTTGTCGTCGGCCATGCGGCCGAGGAACAGCACATAGGGGCCGTCCGCGTCCCCCTTCCCGTCGCCGACCGGGAACTGCGTGGCCTCGACGCCGTGGTGGATCACCCGGGCGACCGGCAGGTCGGGTGCCGCCCGGTGCTGCGCGTGCGAGATGGCGATGAGCGGCACGCGCCCCGAGGTGGCCCGGTAGAGGTCGGTCAGCTCGTCGTTGAAGGGCCCGTGGATGGTCGTCGCGACCGGGAGGTCGGGGTAGGCCGCCGAGTGGAACGGTCCCATGACCGTGTGGTCGTGCACGACGTCGCACTCGCGGACGGCCTCATAGGCGTGGAGGACGTGGCGGATCTCGGGGACGGCCATGCCGATGCGCTGGCCCTCGGCGTGGGGCAGCACCCATTGGCGGGGAACCGGACAGGTGGAGTCCCCGGTGGTGTACAGCAGCACGTCGTGGCCGGCGTCCTGCAAGCCGCGGGCCAACTGGTCGACGACGAGTTCGATCCCGCCGTAGAGGACGGGGGGGATGGGTGTCCAAGGTGGGGCGATCAGTCCGATCCGCATGTCCAGATCTAAGCATCCCTTCGCGGGGGATAGGATCACCGGGCGCTCTTGGCGGCGTGGCCGAGTGGTTTAGGCAGGGGCCTGCAAAGCCCCGTACGGCGGTTCGATTCCGCCCGCCGCCTCCAGGGACACGATCCCCTGACCAGCAGGTCTGCGTGCCGGTCAGGGGATCGTGTCGCGTGACGTCGCGGTATGGCACGGAGATTGGCCCTGAGATCGCGCAGCTTGTCGCACGGTCGATGCACCGTTGCCGCCTGTTCCCACCGATCGGGTGTCCACACGACATCGAACAGGAGAACCGATGCATCCCGATGACGACGTACGCCCGACTCACACTGCACCCAAGCGCCCGGCTGGGGAGCTACCCCGTCGGCGACCCCGGGGTCCCCGGCCCGGGACCATCCGCCAACGTGGACCGAAGAATCGCTCCGGCCGGGCCTCGTTCCAGCTCCGGGTCTACGCCGGGTAGAGAACCGACGGACGGCCGGACTACCGCTACCGAACGGTGCCCCACGCCAACACCCGGGAGGACGTTCAGGCCCTCGCCCGGTTCCTGACCGAGATGGAGGCCGGCACGGCCGACGTCGGCGCACCGGCCGCCGCCGCGGATCAGGTGACCTTCACCTGACCGATTGCCCTGTTGCCGTCGTCCCACGTGCTCCACTTCAGGACCCCCCAATCCCACATGGCCATGGTGCGTTCCCTCGTCGTTGCGCGGTTCGCCGGAACTCAGCTGTCGCTAGGAGCAGCATCGGCCAGAGCGCAGGCCGCGTTGACGAGCGCCAGGTGTGACAGCGCCTGGGGGAAGTTCCCGAGAAACGTGCCGTCATCCGCATCGATCTGCTCCGACAGCAGGCCGAGGTCGCTGGCGAGTGCCACCGATCGGTCCATCAGCGCCACAGCACGCTCTACTTGGTGCGTACTCGCCAGTGCATGCACCATCCAGAACGAGCAGGCCACGAAGGCCCCTTCAACATCCTGCATCCCCGAGTAGCGGAAGAGGAGCGGGCTCTCGCCCACACCAAGGTCGCGCTGCACAGCCTCGATCGTGCCTGTCAAGCGCTCACCTCGATCGAACCCGGTCCGGCCGGCCAGCAGCACCGCGGCGTCCAGCTCCCTACTGCCGGCGTACATCGTGTAGGTCTGGCGCTCGTCCGACCAGCACCGCTCGTTCACCCAGCGGCGCACTTCGGCCGCCTCACTCGCCCAGCGCCGGGCTCGTTCGCGTGGGAGCTGGCCGGTGGACGCCAGGGCGGCGGCCCGATCGAGAGCGACCCAGCACCCGATCTTGGAGATGGTGTAGTGCTCGAGCGACTCGAGCTCCCAGATGCCGGAGTCCTTCGCCGTCCAGCGATCACAGCACTGGTCCGCCAGGTCGGCGAGCGACCGAGCAGTTCCCTGGTCCAGCAGGTGCCCAGCTGCGACGTAACGGGCGACCGTGTCGAACAGGTCGCCGAAGTTCCCGAGCTGCAGTTGGGCGGCTGCCCGGTTGCCGGCCCGCACCGGGCGGCTGTCTCGGTATCCACGGGCCGCCAGCTCCCGCTGCTGGCCGGGCACGTCCCCGTCGAGGGTGTAGAAGACTCGAAGTTCCGGCCCGTGCTCGCGAAGTGCTGCGAGGATCCAGGACACCGAGGCATGCACCTCCTCGTGGAGCCCGAGACTGATGAAGGCGACGATGGTGAACGAGCTGTCGCGCACCCACGAGTACCGGTAGTCCCAGTTCTTGTGCCCACCTCGTGCTTCGGGGAGGGACGTGGTGGCTGCGGCGGCTATGGCGCCACCAGGTTCGTAGAAGAGCGTCTTGAGGGCCAGGGCGGAACGGACGACATCGGCACGCCACGCTCCGTCGTACTCGATGCCATCGGACCACTCGCGCCACGACCGACAGCTGTGGTCGAGCCGGCGTCCGATCGACTGCTGGGTGGGAAGCGAGAGGGGTTCGTGGTCGGTCACCACCACCGTGACCAGCAGGCGTTCCCCTTCCGAGATGAGCGTCTCGCCGGATACGTCATGGGCCGAAACGGTGCCCGGTTCGGCGCCGTGGACGAGCAGGGCGAGGCTCTGGTCCTGGACGACGATAACCGGCACCTCCGCCTGCCAGTAGGCCCATGGTCGAGCGTCGCCGAAGCGATCGCCGGGGGCGAGCCGCCACTGCACCGCTACCCTCCCCTCGAGCCCGTCGACCCGGCGCGCCAACTCCGTCCACGGCAGCCGGCCGGACATCCCCGAATTGAGAGCCTCGGTGACCCGCACGACACCGGACGCCGTCCGGTACGTGGTCTCCAGCACGTTGGTGTGGGCCACGTACGCACGCTCGGCCTCGTACGCCTCCACGGGGGACAGCGAGAACCGACCTCCACGGGAGGGATCCAATATGGCGGCACAGATCGGCGGTGCGTGGATGGTCGGGACCGGCCACCAGTCCACGCTCCCATCCATCCCCACGAGTGCCACGGTCCGGCCGTCTCCGAGCACCGCGTAGTCCTCGATGGGCAGGAATCCATCGTGCCGGCGCGGCCTCACGTGCGGCACTCGATGTGGTCAGACGACAGGGGCCGACCAGCGGGGAGGCTCTGCTGGGTGGTGGACGGCGGCCTACCTGCCGGCATCGAACTGTTCCGCCAGGCCAGCGTCGGAGAACACCGTGCTCTCGGCGGTGGGAAAGCCGCGCAGCAAGTCATAGAGCGAATGGATCCGCACGATCGGGGCAATCCGGTGGTACCAACGGCGATGCTTGGCGGGATGGAGCGGGGCGTGCTTCGCCACATGGTGGGCACTGTGGAGATGGGTCCGCCCCGGGCCCAGGGCGGCACGGACGCGATCCAGGCTGTACTCGCTGTCCGCGCGGAACTCGCTCCGCCACAGGCCGCGTAGGTCGGACACTGCGCGGTCGAAGTCGTCGGAGAAGCGGAGGTCCAGGGCGCTCATTCCTCGCGAGTGCTCATCGAGGCGGTCGATGGCGTCCCGCACCTCGGTGACGTGCTTAGCCAGGACATCGGCCATCCGGCCCTGGCCGGCATGCCGCAAGCCCCGGACGACGTCGGACTGTGCGGCCAGGCGGATGGCCGCATGCTGGTGGATGAGCTTCCCGACGGTACCGCGACGCCAGGCCCGCTGGACCACTTCGTCGTCCGGGTGTGTGCCGTCGCGGGCAAGTTCGTCCCACTCCGCCAGCAGTCGCTCCATTCGGCGATCCTGATCGCGCAGGAGGTCCAGTGCGTCCTGGTCGCGGCGACCCTTCACCTCGCTCTTCATCGCCGGCTCCCGACCGCTTGACGGGATGCCGCGGTCGGACCGGCGTACACCGGCGCCTGACGACGGTCCCGGAGGTCACGCCGCATTGCCTCGGCGAAGAGTCGGGCGGTCTTGGGGAGGCTGCGGAGAAAGTGGCTGTCGGTGACTCCGCCTGCCTCGCCGTCGAAGATGCCATGGGCACCATGGTCGAAGTCCCCGTCGGCGGAATGGAACAGGTTCGCCGGCCGATCCGGGGCGATGTGCTGGTCGGTGAGCTGTGCATCCCAGGCCGCCAGTGCCGCGTACTGGTTGCCGATGCCGGGCACCAGGCTGTCGACCATCACCAGCATCCGGTTCAAGGACCCCACGATGCGTGAGCGCCGGCCGTCGAGTGCAGATCGGACGATGTGGCGAGCGGCCACCTCGGGCTGATAGATCGGCGGCACCGGCATGGGATGGCGTCGCAACGACGTCTTGCACCAGTCGAACTGTGGCGTATTCACCGCCGGCAGGTGGACCATGCTGAGGCGCACCTTGCTCCCGTCGTGCAGGAGCTCGGCCCGGGTGGACTCGAAGAAGCCGCGGCAGGCGAACTTGGAGGCGCAGTAGGCGGCCTGGAGCGGGATGCCCACGAACGACAGCGCCGACCCTACGTTGACCACGACGCCGGCGTCCCGGGGCCGCATGCGGGCGAGGGCAGCGGTGGTGCCCCACACCTGGCCGAGGAGGGTGACCTCCAGGGCCCGTTGGAAGTCGGCCGGCTCCGTTTCGGCCAGCGGCGCGAATACCGTCGTCATGGCGTTGTTGATCCAGACGCTGATGGGACCGAACTCCTCCTCGATCCTGGTCGCAGCCGCGTCGACTTCGTCGAAGTGGCTCACGTCGGTCGCAATGGCGAGCGCCCGGCCACCGATGAGCTCCACCTCGCCCACCGCTGCCTCGAGGCCGGCGGCTCCGCGGGCCAACAGGGCGACGGCGAATCCCCGCTCGGCCAACTCCCGAACAGTGGCCCGGCCGACTCCGGCCGAGGCTCCAGTCACTACCGCAATCGGCCGTGCAGTCATAGCGTCCTCCTGGTTCTCGTCGGGTGGAGAGCGCCGCACCCGATGTGTGCGTCACCCCCAGCTACCTAACCGAACGTGGTAGGACGAAACATTGCTATCTACAATGATTGCGACAGACCGTTCGGCGAGCCGACTACCGGCGCTCCCCGCTCTGCTGGACCTACGCCTCGGGCGGTCGATCCCCGTGTGCCGGAATCGGGCCGGATAGCGGTGGGAGCGTGGGGCTGGCCGCCAAGGAGCGGATGGCCTCGACGTCGACGGCCGGCCCGATGATGACCAACTCGTCGCCGGCTTCCAGCACCGTGTTGCCATCGGGGACGAGGAGGTCCCGGCGCCGCTGCATCGTCGTCACGATGACGCTCACCGGGAACTCGGACTGCCGAAGCGATCGCCCGACGAGTGGCGAGCCGGCCTCGACGTGCACACGGTTGGTCCCGTCACGATCGCCGCCCGCGTCCATGTCCTGGAGGCTGGACAGGAGGCCCAGTCGATAGCCCCGCACGATGTCGGTGATGCCGACGGTGCCGACCACGTGGCGCTCGGCATCGAGGACGGTGACCCAGTGGGCCGGGGACGTCGTCAGGGCATCGAGGGCGACGTCGAGGTGGGCGGAGTCAGCCACGGTGGGAGCCGTGGTGTCTACGATTGTGTCGAGGGACCGACCCCCAGCTCCGTCGTCCGAGGCGAGTCCGTAGGCCGAGACGGTCCCCTCGAACCGGCCCTGGTCGTCGATCACCGGGGCACCGGCGATACCGGCCAGGTGGAGCTGCCGCCCAGCCGCACCGACCGAGGTTTCGCCCGGGATGACGACTGGGTGCGGGGCCATGGCATCGCTCACCACAACGGCGGACAGGACGGGCATTCCCGTCAGGAGTCGTTGCGCCGGCGCGTCGGCCCGGCTCTGGAGCTGGCTGCGGTAGATCGTGTCGTCGCCCCGCCGGACGATGAACCAGGCGAGTCCCACGGCGAGCATGGCCGGCGCAAGGATCGAGAGACTGCCCGTCATCTCGGCCACCATGAGCATCACCGCCAGGGGAGCCCGGGAGATGCTCCCGAAGCAGCACATCATCCCTACGATGACGAAGGGTGCCGGGTTGTGGCCCATGGAGGGGACGATCGGCTCGAACAGTCGCCACACCGATGCGCCGATGAAGGCGCCGATGATCATGCCCGGACCGAAGATGCCCCCTGATCCACCTGACCCGATGGAGAGTCCGGTGGCCAGGATGCGGGCGAAAGGGAGGATCAGCACGATCCACAGTGGCAACGTGAGCAGGTGCGGTCCGAGGCCCTGCTGGATCCAGCCGTAGCCGGTCCCCAGCACCTCGGGGATCACCAGGCCGATGCAGCCCACCAGGACGCCGCCGATGGCGGGCTTCACCCACCGGGGAAGTTCGATCGTGTCGAAGAGGTCCGCGATCCCATAGAACCCCTTCGCGTACAACAGGCCGATGAGTCCGCCCAGGACTCCGATCAGCGCGAACCACAGCAGGTGGGACGGGTTGGTGAAGTGGTAGCTGGAGTTGAAGCCGAACAGCGGCGTGTATCCGACGGCCGCACCGAAGATGACGTAACCCACGATGGACGCCACGAAGCTGGGCAGCAGTGCGGTGGCATCGAAGTCGTCACGGTAGAGGATCTCGGTGGCCAGCACCGCACCGCCGAGCGGCGCGCCGAAGATGGCACCGATACCCGATCCGATGCCGGTCACCACGGCGATCCGGGCGTCGGCCGGTGTCAGGTCGAGCTCCCGGGCCAGCAGCGAGGCGAACCCGGCGCTGATCTGGCCGGTCGGTCCTTCCCGGCCACCCGAGCCGCCCGATCCAATGGTGAGGGCCGAGGCGACGATCTTGACGACGACGGCCCGGAACCGGATGCCGCGCGGGTTGTGGTGGACGGCGGAGATGGCGGCATCGGTGCCGTGCCCCTCGGCCTCCGGGGCGAACCGGAACACCAGGATCGCACCGAGCAGCGCACCGAGACCCACCACCAGGGGGAGCGCCCAGGGTCGCGTGAAGCTGGCCGACGCGGTGTGCCCACCCTCGCCGACAGGCGTGGGCGGGTGGTAGCCGGCCAGCACACCGAGGAAGAGGTGGGTGCAGCCGAGCAGCGCCTCGTAGAAGACGATGGCACCGAGTCCGGCCATCGTCCCGATGAGGACGCCCAGGACCAACCACTTCTGCAGGTACGAGGCATTGGCGAGCCACCGGGAGGCGCCGGTCATGGCGGCCCGCCAGGAAGTACGTCGGAGGAGGCTCATGGTCTGCCGGTGAGCATCTACAGGTCCCACCCGGCCGACCAGTCCTGCTCAGGAACTTCGCCTGCGGCGGTGGCGAGGCTCTGGAGCGCTTCGACCAGGGCGGTCTGTTGATCGTGAGGGATCGACCGGAGCAAGCTGGCGATCTCCTTCCGGCGTCGATCGGTTACCGCATCTACCAGGTCCTGCCCACTTGCGGTCAGGGTCAGCCGGATCAGCCGGCGGTCGCCCCGCTCGTGGCGGCGGGCGATCAGTCCCTTGCGGACCAGCCGGTCGCACATCCGGGTGGCGGTCGACGGGGTCACGTCCACCGCCTCGGCCAGAGTGGCCAGGCTCTGGGGACCCCGTGATGCCAGGACGACGAGCGTCCGGAACTGGGTGAGCGTCACCTCTTCGGCGACGTCTCCCAAGGATCGGGCCGCCACGGCCACCAGCACCCGGCTGGCGCTCAGCACCGCGTCGACGACGGAGTCCCGGGTTACACGTGGAGAGGGGGCATCGCTGCGCATAGACAAACCATTGTAGTGGCTAAGGATATGTCAGGGAACGCAATTGGCGTGGCAACTGGGCTACGGAGCCCGGCGGCGCATCCGGCTCTGCAGATGGCACAAGCCACCCACATCCACCCCGAGAGCGAGTGCCTGCGCAAAAGCAGTAGCGATGCCGAGCGTGCTCAAGACCAGCTGCACGCACAGGTAGTTGACCAGTGCGCCCAGTTCTGCCAGCGCTCCAAAGGGTGCAGGATGCTCCTGGTACAGCATGCCCAACACTGTCGGTGGGACTCCGTCGTCCATGGGACGTCTGTATCGACTGCTGGACATGGTTGGCTCGGTTGGCGAGCCGCTCTGGAGGCGTCCTCGGTGTCAGGGGACACCACGGTCATCGGCATCCCAGCCGGTCGGCGTTCGCCGCCCTCCGGCACAAATAGAGTGGACTGCGGAGAGCCGGGAAGCCTGGTCGGCAGCTGATCGCCCGCGCAAGGACCACGCTTCAAGACGCTTCCTGGCGCTGCCATCGTTATCGGCGCAGTTGTGTCGCTGGCTACCAGTTGGGTGCTCGTGTCCCGCTTCGAGCGGGTGGGTGAGCTCCTGGGGCTGTCCGAGGCGCAGGTGTGTGGCTGAGCGGTTCCCACCCCGTCAAGGCAAAGAGGCGTTCGATCTGCGTGTGTGGGCCGCCAGCATGGCACTGAGATCGGCACTGAGACTGCTACGGACGGCTGCACGTCGGTGCACACTGTCTCAGTGGACAACCCGATGGGCCTGCGAAAATGCACCCGGCTACACGAGTCGGCGCCCATTGATACGGCCGGCAAAGCCCTGTACGGCGGTTCGATTCCGCCCGCCGCCTCCAGGACACGGTCCCCCCGATCGGCACCTCGCCATGGGATCCGGGGACCGTGTCGCCTGCCGGCCGGCAATCGCCGCGTGTGCGCGCTTTCGGCGGGTCGAGAGGCGATCTACGCTCGCAACATGACTCAGGTCCAGGACAACTACCACGTGGTGTCGGCCGGGTTCGGCGCGGCGGTCGGTTCGGTCGCCCCCGATCAGTGGGGGAGCCAGTCGCCCTGCGAGGAGTGGACCGCCCGCGACATCGTGTCCCACGTCGTCGAGGGGCATCGGAGCGTGATCTCCGGAGTCCGAGGCGGGGAACTCGGGCTCCTCGGTGCCGACGAGGAACCGAGGCAGGCGTGGGAGAGCGTCACCCGCGCGATTTCTGAGATCACCGAGGACCCCGCCGCGGCGACGAAGGAGCTCGACGGTCCCGCCGGCAAGATGACGGCCGAGGAGATCATCGACCGGTTCGTCACCATGGACCTCCTCGTCCACACATGGGACCTGGCACGGACGGTGGGGGCGGACGAGCACCTGGACGAGGACTCCGTCGTCCGGGCTTTCGCGTTGCTCCAGCCGATGGATGCCATGATCCGCCGCCCCAACTTCTTCGGACCCAGGTTGGACGCGCCCGAGGGTGCCGATCTGCAGACGGAATTCCTCTACTTCGTGGGTCGGCGGGCGTAGCCGGCACACCGGTGCGACCAGCTCGCTTCGGTGGTCCGAGCTACCCGGTCCGGCGATTGCGACGGCCTCCGGCCCTCACCGGTGCGTCGTGCAGCGCCACCTCGCGTTGGGTCACGACTTGGCCCGTCGGACGGTTGGATGGCGCTGCATCCTCAGCCTGATCAGTGCACGTGTCCCGATGGTCACGGGTCCGATCTGATGGGCGCCCTCGTGACGTCGGGGCATGCCGCAGCGTTGCCACTCGCTCGAGACGAACATCTCCCAGCGGCATCTGGGCACCGGTTCGCGGTCTTCGGGCATCCTGCTTCCTACCCGAGCGACGTCGAACTGGCAAGGGCGCCGTCTTCCGCGTCCCGACCCGCCCGGCGGCAAGGGATGCGTCGGAGACGCTCGTGGTCGTGACGGCGTCGCCCACACCCGGTGATCAGGCGAGGTCCCAGATCAGGCGGGGGTCGCTCCCGGACCCGAGGAGGAGGGTCGAGGGGACCTGCTTGTCGATGTGGCCGATGAGGCCACGGTAGATGCCGAACCCGCAGAGCTCCTGGAGCCTCGGCGGGAACGATCGCACCACGGCCAGCGGTAGCCCCAGCTGCTGGTTCTCCTGCTGGCGGATGTAGCCGGCGCAGTAGTTCATGGCGATGCCCACGCGACGCTCCCCGGTGGAATTGGCCCCGCCGCCGTGCCAGAGGCTCCCGTGCCACACCAGTACGCTGCCCTTCGCCATCTCGGCCGGCACGGTCTCGTACTCGGCGGTCAGGTCGGGGGAGTGGTCGGCCCGGTGCGAGCCGGGCACGAGTCGCGTGGCGCCGTTCTCCTCGGTGAAGTCGGTGAGCGCCCACATGGTGTTGCAGACGGTGGCCGGATGCGGCTTCGGCAGCGGGATGATCTGATCGTCCGCGTGGATCGGCTGCCGGGTCTCACCGGGGCCGATGGCGATCGACGAAAGCGAGGACACCAGGAGCCCGGCGTCGAGGACCCCCTCGACGACCGGCAGGACGTTCGGATGGGTCGGGATCCGGGCGAAGTCCGGGCCGTGGGCCAGCAGGTTGTAGATCCGGACGGTGCTGGTCCCCTCGAACGAATTGGAGGCCGGGACGATCGCGAGATCGCGTTCGAGTCGCTCGAGCTCGTCCCCCAGAGCGTCGATGAGGTCCGGTTCGATGGCGCCCTCGAGGACGGTGTAGCCGACCTTGTCGATCTGCCGCAGCGACTCGCCCAACTCGACCATCGGCCGCGCTCCCTTCATCCGTCACCGTGAAGCCTATGGTGAACGGGTGGCACGCCGGAAGGGTCCCTCCAACCGCTATGAGCTGTTCACCTGCGCATGGGAGGGCCACGCCCTGGTCGGCGCCGAGGCGGCCGTCGTCACCTCGGACGACGCCCTGATCGTGCGCGAGGCGGACGGGGTGCGCTGGTGCCGTTGCCTGCGGTGCGACGCCTGGTTGCCGTCCGCGGTGCCGGACGAGCCCACGGTCGACCGGGTGCCGCGTCGGGACGAGATCGACCTGCCCCTCCGTGGCCCGGCGCTCCGTGACCGCTACATCCTGCGCCTCATCGCCTGCGATCGGGCGCTGCACGTGGTCATCCTGACGTTGCTGGCCATTGCGTTCCTGACCTTCGCGTGGCGCGACAAGGCGCTGCACGACGACTACCAGAACCTCATGAACGCCCTGAACGGGGGCGGCGCCACGGCGTCACGCGTGCGGGGCCTGCTCGGCTACCTGGGCAAGGCGTTCCACTACTCACCGACGCACCTGGTGGTGCTGGCGCTCATCTTCTTCACGTTCGCGGCGGTCGAGGCGGTCGAGGCGTTCGGTCTGTGGTGGAACAAGCGGTGGGCCGAGTACCTGACGTTCATCGTGACCAGTGCCCTCATCCCGTATGAGATCTACGAGCTCACCCTCAAGGTGAGCGTGCTCAAGGTGGTGGCCTTCGTCCTCAATGTTCTTGTGGTGGCCTATCTCCTCTTCGCCAAGCGGTTGTTCGGGGTGCGCGGTGGCCACGCCGCGGAGGCGGAGCGCAAGCGCGAGCTCAGTGGATGGAAGGCGATCGAGGACGCCCAGCCGGCCAATGTCGGAGTCCCCACGTCGTAGGTCGCCCGACGGTGGCCCGGGGCGCCCGGCTGATTGCAGCGCCGTGGTCCGGAGGACCTGGTGGTATCGTCGTCCGTCACGGGCCGTTGGCGCAGTTGGTAGCGCACTTGCATGACACGCAAGGGGTCGTGGGTTCAAGTCCCGCACGGCCCACTAGAGAAACCCCAGCTCAGGCTGGGGTTTCTTGCAATTGCACTTCCGGACGGTAGCCTCCAAACAGCCGATGTCAGCAACGATGTCAGCAACGAGGATCGGGGCAGGCGTGGCAGGCAAACGGGGCAATGGCGAAGGGTCGATCTACCAACGGTCGTCGGACGGCCGGTGGTTCGGGGTCGTCCTGATGGGCTCGGACTCCCGGGGGCGCCTGATCCGGAGGTCGGTCAGCGCCAGGACTCGCGCCGAGGTCGTCGACAAGTTGAAGGCGCTTTAGCGCCAGGTCGACGACGGGCTCCAGGCTCCCGACGCCCAGATGACGGTCGCCCAGCTCCTCGATCGCTGGTACACCGACGTGCTCCGGCACCAGGTGGCTCGCAGTGCCGCCGACAACTACCGGAGCATCGCCGACAACCACATCCGGCCGGTCCTCGGACGGAAGAAGGTGGCGAAGCTGACGCCGGCCGATGTGGACCGCATCATCTCCCAGAAGATGGACGAGGGACTGGCGGTGTCCACGGTCAAGAGGATCCGTTCGATCTTCGCCCAGGTGCTCGACCAGGCGATGCGGTGGGGGTGTGTCAACCGGAATGTCGCGCAGCTCACTCGAGGGCCCAAGGAGCCACGACGGGAAGGCCGGACGCTCACCCCGACCCAGGCCCGGGGCCTCCTCGAGTCGCTCCAGGGTCACCGGAACGACGCCCTCTACGCCCTCATGCTCTCCACCGGGATCCGACGGGGCGAGGCCCTCGGGCTGCGGTGGTCCGACATGGATTGGGAGACCGGTGTACTGCAGGTACGACGACAGCTCAAGCGGGAAGGTGGCCAACTGGTCCTGTCCGACACCAAGACCGCCCGGAGCCGTCGGGCCCTCGACCTGCCCGGTCCGATGGTTGCCTCGCTGCGAGCGCATCGGGCCCGTCAGGCCGCCGAGCAGCTGGCCCTGGGTGAGGCGTGGGAGGACTCCGGTCACATGTTCACGACGACCATCGGGACGGCCATCGATCCACGGAACTTCTACGGCTACTCGGAGTCCGTCGAACCGGCGGAACCGGTGAGGGGAAGGTTGAACGGATCCTCGGGCTCGAGGACGTGCGGGTTGCTGCGGTGCCCGAAGTTCGGCCGCCACGTGGCCGCCAGTTCGGGCTGACGGTCGACGTCGTCCCGGTGCTCGAAGGCCCACTCGAGGGCGACCTGGCGATCCCCCCGCCATGCCTGTTCGAAGTCGGCGGCCAGCCACGGGAAGCTGGCATCGTCAGGGTGGATGCCGTAGTACGTGCGGAACCGTCGGATCTTCCGGAAGATGGTGGATCGGTCCCAACCACCCCGCTCGAGCTGGGCGAATCCGCCGGCCCGGTGCCAGGCCAACCAGAAGGAGATCAGTTCGGACTCCTTGATGACTCGGGCCGCCATCAGGTCACGATCCACCTCGGCCAGCCGGTCCCAGCCGTACTTCTCGTCCGGGGGTTCGGGGGAGGTGATCGGGTCGAGGTTGGCTTCGGCCCAGGCGGTGTAGCGCGCCACCGCCTTGGCGTCGCCCTCTGGGGTGACACTCGGTTCGGCTCGGAAGTCGGGGAGATCGGGCATCAGGCGCAAATATGCCACTGGCGGGGGACGAAGTCAAATCGTGGTTGGCAGTAGTCGTCCGTAGTAGTTTGTAGTGGTAACGGATGTCGATTGGAGCAAACGTGAGGAGTCCATCCGGGAGCATCACTCCATCGAACCGGCCTGGGCTGATGAGGTCGTGGCTGACGAGCATGCCGTATGGGTGCGACCGGACCCGGCGAGTCGAAGTGGGTATTCGGTCCGGGTCTTCGGCTGGTCGCGTTCGTTGCGTGAGGTGTTGACGGTGATCCTGGTGGACTGTCGGGTCGATCCGAGCGAGCTTCCTCGCGGTGACTGGTGGGGACGCAATGCATGGGTGGCCAATGAGCGAGACCGACGTCTCTACGGAGAGGAAGAGCTGTGACGAAGAAGATCGATGATGTGCTGGCCGACGACGGTGCAGCGGCGGAGGAGGACGAACTCCCCGAGGTGCTGCCCGAGGGCGTCGAGGTGAGCCGGCCCAATCTGGGTCGAGCGACGGTCGTGTCCGTCCGACTCTCGCCAGGCGAACTCGAGCAACTGAAGCGAGCAGCCGATGCGGCTCATCTTCCGGTGTCGACGATGATTCGCGTCGGGGCTCTGGCGCATGTGGATGCCAGTCCGGGAGACGACCTGGCGGATGTCACGGAGCGGCTGGCCCGCCTGGAGAGTGCCGTGTTCGATCGTTCGGCCTCATGATGCAATTCTGAGTCTGGGTACTTGGACTATCTGTATTTTGCGGGTGCTGTGATACAGGGAGCGCACCCGAGACATGAGAGCGTCCGCCGGGTCGACCGGATCCGGTACTTTCCTCAATCCGGGTCTTCGAGTGCAGTCAGCGCATCATCGATCCGGAGGTACATCCGACCGCCGGCGTCGCCTTCGATCTGCCTGAAGGCGAACTTGTCGTAGAAAGCCCTGGCGTTCTCGTCGATCGGATCGACGGCGATGAACCGCGCAGCTGCCTGGGTACCGGCATCCGCGGCACGCTCGATCGCCTCGATCAGCAGGTCTCGGCCGAGTCCTCGACCGTGGTGGTCATCCGCAATGGCGAAGCGGGCGAGGAGCACCATGCCGATCTCGTACGGGGGCAGCCCTCTCCCGTAGCGGGGAGGAAGCGCCTCCCCGCGAACTCCACCCATCGTGAGTGCGTAGTAACCGACGATGCGGTCACCATCATCGAGCAACACGAACGTACGTGACAGGTTGCGCCGTTGGTTTTCGAGGGCGTGGTTGCGCAGCCAGTCGTCGAGTGCCTTGACGCCGCAGGTGAACGAGCCGAGTTGGTCATGATCAGCGAGGCGCTCGACGCGCACTCAGTCGACTCGCTTCAGTCGACGTGCTCGACGAGCCTGAGCAACGAGCTCCTTCGGAGGATGGACAGGGCCGTCCAGCGCCGTCAGGAACCGCGCATGGTCGTCCTCGGCCAGCTGGATCGCACGGTGTGCGTCGACGATGGTGGCGGCGTCAGCGATTGCTCGGTCGAGCAGGAACTCCGACACCGAGACACCCGTCAGTCCAGCGGCCTCAGCGAGGAGATCGTCGTCGTCCGCGGAGATTCGAACTTCTCGTCGCTTGTCTTTTACTGTCATGATTCCTCCTGTCCGTACAAGTGTACGGGCACCGATGCCCGAGGTCAATGCGGGCATTCGCTGAGGTCGACGCCCTCGCCTCGCTTCCGGTGGCAGGGGATACCGACGTTCGAGGAGACCCGCGTCCGATGCCCTGTCTCTTGCCTCAGTGAGGGCCAGAAAGTTGCAGACTCTCCCTTGCCGGCATACACGGTTGCTAGGACTCCAGTCCCGACGACGAGGCGTCGATAGACAGGAGATGAGCATGATGATCACGGCTGCAGGACGTAAGTGATGGTGGATGTTCTGGGACCCGCAACCGAGGTCCTCAGGGATGCCCGTTCCATAGTGATTCTCACCGGCGCCGGTGTGTCCACGGCATCGGGTCTTCCTCAGTTCCGTGGCGCTGGGGGTGTTTGGGACGACGAGGAGTTGATGGCTGCGCACGATGTCAGTGCCTTACCGGGCAGCCTCGAAGTGCTCTGGGAGACTTGGGGTCCCCTGCGGCCTGTCGTCGCCGCAGCGCAACCGAACGCCGCCCATGAGGCGATCGCTTCATTCGAGATGCGCTTCTCAGCCGCCGTCACCGTCGCCACCCAGAACGTCGACGGCCTGCACCAGCGCGCTGGCTCTCAGGTTGTTGCCGAGCTGCACGGCAGCCTGTTTCGGTCCCGATGCATGGCCTGCGATGAGACTTTTCCGGATCTCGAAGCCCCAATCGGCGTGCCGCTGAGCCCGTGTTGCAACGCACCAGCCCGACCCGACATGACATTGTTCGGAGAGGGGCTCCCGTTCGACGCAAGTCGGACGGCCAAATTGGCTTGCAGGTCGGCAGATGTGCTCCTGATCGCAGGTACATCAGGGGCAGTCTCGACAGCAACCAGTCTGGCGCGATACGCGCATGACTACGGAGCGCGTGTCGTGCTGGTGAACCTCGAACCCTGGAACGCCGATGGTTCCCGGTGGCTCACGGCCACGGCCACTGGACCGGTCGAGGAGCTACTTCCCGAATTGGTCTCACGGCTCAAGTAGTTCTCCGAGACAAACTCGAATTTCCTGGAGTGCTCAAACTTGTGTTCCGAGCCGTCGTGTTCCATCGACCCGGTGTTCGGGGGCTCCCTGTCAAGAGTGGCCTTCGTAGGTGCTCTCCTGGTTGGCGTCGTTGTACATCTCCGACACGATGAGCCAAGTCCCATCAAACTGACGCTGGAAAACGCGCAAGGAGTGGTTGTCCCGAACTTCGATCTCACCCCCACCGACCAGCTTCTGGCCCTCGACCTGCAGGTGGGCGTTGACAAGGAGGACCCCGGGACTAAGCACACGGAAGCTGGTGTCGGGCGGGGCCTTCAGCGAACCGGCGTTGAAGTTGTCGTCTGCAAATAGGCCTCGGCGATACTCAACGATCTGATCCGAACCGCGCTTCACGCTTCCGAATGCATTGACCCAATCGGCATCGGCGCTGTACACGTTCGCCAGCTTGTCTGCACCCCGCTCCTGGAAGCCGCTGAGAAGAGCCAGGAGCGTGACACCGATGGCATCCTGGTCAGCTTGTGGCAGGGATGAAAGTTCGTCCTTAAGTCTGTTCTCCTTGCGGCTACGGGTGTGAAAGGGCCATCTCTTCGACGAGCCCTTCGGCCATGCTCGAATCATTCAAGCATCGTGGTCTTGGACGTGCCCCTCGGAGTGCGTCCTCCGGGCCGCACTGTCCCGCCCAACCGGCGATCAGGGGCAGGCCGACCTGGCGATGGTCCTTCGCCTCTACGGAAGGGTCCGGTGAGGGAGGAGACTTCCAACATGCCCGTCTCCGATCTCTCCCCCAAAACAGCGGGTCGACATCCGCAGTCTGGGCACCGTTGGTTGCTCGGATTCGAGCCCATCTTCGAGGGCGGCTGGTTCCACAAGGGAAAACGGGCCCAAACATGGGATGTTGAGGAGGAACTTGGAGCGCTCGCACTACTCGGGGACGTGACCATCGACTTAGCGATCTCCAAAGGACTCCCCTCGGTAGTGGACATCGAGGCATTCGCGATCGGTCGCGATGTCGATGTGCTGGTTAGACCGGGCACCCGGGTCGAGCTGTCAGGTCGAGCGGATAACGACCACCTAAACAGCAGCGCCGACGATGTCGACTCGACGGAGGCCGATGACCTTGTCCGGATCACTGGCCACACGATTCTGGGTGATGTCACGGTCAAGACGATCGGCGCGGCGCACTAGGTATCGAACGTTCTTGGATGCGCCTGGAGATAGCCGGTGAGAACCACATGACCGTCGACGTGCCGCACCGAGCCGGCGTTCCGGGGCACCCCGGAGGCCAGTTGCCGGTGCAACACTGTTGAGGTGATCGAATGTATCGCCTGCGAGCTGTCACGTGGCGAGCAGGAGCTTCCGGGTGGCCTCATCCACCGGACTCGCCACTGGCTCGTCGAGCACTGCGTCGGACCGCTCGGCATTGGGACCTTGATTGTGAAGCCGGAGCGCCACGTCACTGCGGTAGCCGATCTCACCATGGACGAAGCCGTGGACCTCGGACCCCTTCTCCATCGGGCTTCTGTGGTGGCAGGCCAACTCGTCAACGCTGACCAGGTCTACAACTGTCTCTGGTCGCACGCTGGAGGTGAGCCCGGACATATTCACTACGTAGTCCAACCTGTGACCACGGCGCAGATGACGGCGTTCGGGGTGCACGGACCGAAGCTGCAAGTTGAGATGTACTCTGCGGGCGTGGTGCCCGACGCCAAGGACATCGAGAAGATGGCAGCCAGGGCGAGATTGCTGTTCGCTGACTAAGCGGACTGCCCCACCCAACCGGCGTTATACATGTGTATTAAGCGTTCGGGGGCACCGGCATCGCCCCTCCTACTGTCCGAAGACGAGCAGAGCGCTGGTCTCTAACTGAGGCCTGTCCTCGAGAAACGGCAACGCTGCCTCAATCTTGGCAAAACCCGCCTCGATCTGCTCCTCACTCATGTATTCGAAGAGCGATGTAGGACGTAGCTTCAGCCTTTCGAAATCCTCGGCCATGCTCGCTGAGCGAAGCCAGGTGATCTCATCACGAAAGACGAGCGTCCACTCGGCACCGGCGAAGTCGCTGACCACGCCGTCCTCAGACTGGTACAGCGCCTGGTGGATGTTCATCCATTCGGGTACGACGTGTAACCACCAGGCATCAGGCGTCCTGTCGGAGAAGTTCGCCTGTACAAAGACCTTGCCGCCCTGCCTAACCACCCGTCGCAACTCTCGGACGGCACCGTCCCGGTCGATGACGTGGTGCCAGACAAAGAAGAGCAGTGCTGCGTCACACGAGGAATCCGGCAATGGGATGTGCTCGGCAGACCCAGCTTCATACGTGACGGCGGTATGGCCAGCATGGGCGATGGCTTGAGCACGCATCTTGTCTGATGGCTCAACACCGTAGACGGGGCCGCCGAAGGTGGTCGCCAAGGAGGGCGTCATGCGACCGATACCCGATCCCAGATCGAGCCAAGCCACCGGCCGTGTCTCAGGTACGTGGCGGGCGAACGCCTCCATCCAGGTCTGCAAAGCATCGGGCTGCATCTGCCTGCCTGCGGCGTAGACGGCGTGCTGGCGCTCGTCGTAGTCGACCCGTTTCATGCAACCTCCAAGTCCAGTCCGACAAGTTAGCCAGCATAAGACGCACCCAACGGGTACGACCCCGACCCGGCGTTCGGGGGCAGGCGACAGGCTCTCAACTAGTGATCCGGCCAGGCCGATGGTTCAGTTGTGGAACCAGTGAACGTCTCTAGGCGTCCGAACCTCTTGGATGACACGTCCCTCCGCCGATTCTTCCAGTTGATGGCACCGAAGTGGGGCGACGAGGCGGCGAAGATCATGTGGAAGCGCCGACAGAACTGGAAGCTGCTTGCCACGCTGGCAAGCCTGATTCTTATTGTGGCAGTGCTCAACCCTAAGCGGCCCGTGGCCTGGATCATTGTGGCCGTTGGATTCGCTGCATGCATATGGATCGCTCTCAGGAACGCAGAGTATCGGCGGCGAATGTATGCATCCGCCTCGACCGCACTCGGCTTAGAAGTCAGTCGCAAGAAGGGGCAATCTGTGAATGCTGATCGAAACAGGGAGCGCGCGCCGGTCGAAACGGGGAGCACTTCGGTCAGAAGCTACTTGGCGGCCTGAGCCCCGTCCACAGTTGTGGTGGGCTTCGTCCGACGGGCCCGGGTCTTGGCGTCCGTGAGCCGGTAGCTCTCGCCCTTGGTCTCAATGATCCGGCACCGGTGGGTCAGCCGATCGAGCGTGGCCCCGGTGAGCCGCTCGGAACCGAGCACTTCGGTCCAGGACTCGAAGGGCAAGTTGGTCGTCACAATCAGACTGGTCCGCTCATAGGCGGTCGAGATCACGTCGAAGAGCAGCTCGGCACCGACCTTGGAGGCAGGCACGTAACCGAGTTCGTCGAGGACGAGCAGGTCCAACTTCGCCAGTTGGGTCTTGAGCCGCAGGAAGCTCCGCTCGTCCCTGGCCTCGATCAACGTGGTCACCAGCTCGGTGGCCCGAAAGAACCGCACCTTGTATCCCTTGGCGCAGGCCGCGGCGGCGAGCGCAGTGGCCAGGTGGGACTTGCCGGTGCCCGGGTTCCCGACCAGCAGAACGTTCTCGCGTTTGTCGATGAACTCGCACCTGGCCAGCTCGGCGACCAGCATCTTGTTCACCGACGGGCGGGCAGTGAAGTCGAAGTTCTCGAGCGTCTTCATGGTCGGGAACCGGGCCGCCTTCAGGCGACGGTCGGCCGCTTTCCGCTCCCGCTCGAGCAGCTCCAACTCACAGAGCTGCAGCAGGTAGGCCAGGTGGTCGACGTTGTCCGTCGCGGCCTGGCTGGCCACCTTTTCGCATTCGGCTCCGATGGTCGGCAATCGGAGGGCTTTCAGGTGATGGTGCAGCAGCACCATGGACTTGGTTTCCAGTGACTTCATGCACTTGCTCCTATCTGGGTCAGGGTGCTGTAAGCACCGAGATCGGGTGGGTCGATGACAAAGGACTTCAAGTGGGGGTGGCCGTCCAGGCTGAACAGACCGATGGGACGTTCCTCGCGGTGGAACAGGATCAAGGACACGGCGTCGGCGCTCGTCGCCCCGATGGCCAGCGCCGCCTCGATGGCTCCGGTGAGTTGGCGGAGCGATGCCCGCTCCATCAGGCGCAGCACCTTGATGTACTCCCGGGTGCCTGCCGATCCGAGGTCTGCCTCCAGCCGTCGACGCAAGTGCCCGAAGCACGCGGGCAGGTCCCAGTTCTCCAGGGGACGGGCGTGATCGAGCGCGCCGGGCTTGCGTTC
>CAZULR010000006.1:0-29197 GCA_964621235.1 uncultured Acidimicrobiaceae bacterium | reverse complement strand
GTCGATCTCGCGCGCCCGGGGCTTGATCTTGTCCTGGGCGAGCCGTCGGACGGTCTCCTGGAGGGCGGCGAGTTCGGGCGAGAGGTCGAAGTCCACGGAGGTCGAGGCTACCCGAGGGGATGCGGCGTCCCGTAGTCCGGCCCGAGGCCTCAGGCCTCGAGCACCGGCGGCCCGTCCCCGCTGGCATAGCGGCTCCCGTCCGGCCCGGGCCAACCCCGCTCGGCGAACCGCTCGGCCCACCGGCCCCGCCCGGTGGCCCGCAGCCGGTCCAGGTACCACGCCACGTCGACCCGGCTGTGCCACGGCCCGCCGCCGGTCAGCACCGACCACAGCGGGTCGGTCCCGTGGTGCGAGCGGGCGAGGGCGTCGCTCGACCAGTCGGCCAGGACGGCGAGGGCGTGCTCGACCACCTCGGGACGGTCGGCGGCACGGTCGTGCTGCTCGAAGGGATCGGCCTCGACGTCGAACAGCAGCACGTCGGGGAAGCCGTGGAACGCGTCGTGGTAGGTGCGGATGCACAGCCACCGGTCGAACCGGACCGAGCGCTGCGCGGTCCAGGCCCCGTGGGACAGCACCAGGTCGTCCCGTCCCGTCGGCGCCTCCGCCATCAGCGCCCCGGCGAACGACCGGCCGTCCCAGCGTCGCGGCACCTCGCCCCCGGCCAGGTCGACCACCGTCGCCCACACGTCGAACTGGTAGTGGAGGCCGGTGTCGACGGCGCCGGGGACCAGGTCCGACCCGGGCCAGGCCAGGACCACGGGGAGCCGGGTGGTGACCTCGTCGGCCGTCTGGTGGTCACAGTAGATGCCGAGCTCGCCGAGGTTCTCGCCGTGGTCGGACGACACCAGCACCGCAGTCTCCTCGGTCATCCCGAGGTCGTCGAGGGTCCCGAGGAGCCGGCCGACCTGGTCGTCGGCGTAGCGGACCCCGGTGTCGTAGCCGTCGTAGATCCGCCGCACGTCGTCCATCGACGCCGCCTGCAGCGGCTGGCGGGGCCACCGGTCCCACACGTCACGGGGGCCGAAGCCGGCGAGCTCCTGGGCCGAGTGGGGCCCGGGCAGCAGCCAGTGGGAGGCCCGGACGTCCTCGGTCAGCCACTCCGGGATGGGCTGCCCGTCGAACGGGTCGCCGAAGGACGCCGGGGTCCGGTAGGGGGTGTGGGGGTCCCACAGGTGGACGTGCAGGAACCAGTCGTCCTCCCCACCGTTGCGGACCAGCCACTCCTGGGCCACCGCCACCACCTGGTCGGCGGTCTCGAGGCCGCGCGTGCCGAGGTTGACGCACTCGTTGAATCCGGCGTCGAAGTGGTAGGCGCTGTGGCGCTCGGCGAAGGTGCTGATCGACGCCGTCCACATCCCGAGGTCCCGCAGCGGCGCCATCCACCCGTGGGTGGCCGCCTGGGTGCGGAAGCCGCGCCGCGCGCCCTCGGACATCGGGTCCGTGGCGGGCCCGCCGTGGTTGACCGCCCCGCTGCGGATGCCGAACTGCCCGGTCGACAGCGCCGTGCGCGACGGCAGGCACGGGGTGTCCGACGCGTGCACCCCGGTGAACCGCACGCCGCGGGCGGCGAGCGAGTCGATGACCGGGCTCGTCGGCCGGTGGTAGCCGTAGCAGCCGAGGTGGTCGGGGCGGAGGGTGTCGATGTCGACGTAGATCAGCCGCACCGGGGGCCCCCGGATCGACGACGGCTGCCGCGGCGGTGGTCGCGACGGATGGGGTGGCGGTGGAACGGGTCGGTGCTCAATGGATGACCGCCTGGGTGATGACTGCGGGTCGGGTCCCGTGGATCCCGATGGGCCGGCCGGGCATGCTCAGCCACGCCTCGGTGGCGAACACCATCAGGAACTCGTGCCAGATCGGCCACAGCAGGACCCAGCCCAGGTGGCGCGCCTGGTGGAAGCCGAGAGTGAGCACGGCCTGGAGAGCCATGAACACGATCTCGGCCAGGACGTAACCGCCGAGGAAGATGAGGATCACGTTGCGGTCGCTGCCCTGGAAGGCTGCGGTCAGCAGCAGGTAGAGCGGCAGCAGCAGCCGGGCCGGCGCGAAGGCGGACTTCACGAACTGCTGGGTCTGGTTGAACCAGACCTTGGGGGTGGCGACCCCGGCCCGGTAGGGACCGTGACGGGCCTGGTTGTGGTGGACCGCCCGCCCCCAACGGACCCGCTGCTCGCGGATCTCGGCGTAGGTGGGCGGCACGTCCTCGTAGACGATGATCTTGGTGTCCATCCACGTGCGGTAGCCGAGCCGGCTCGCGCGCAGGGTGAAGTCACCGTCCTCGCCGTTCATGCCGACGGTGAACCCGCCCAGCTCCATGGCGATGTCCCGCCGGAACGCCGTGAACACACCGGGCACCACGTTGACACCGTCGACGGTCTGGATGGTGCGGTGGTTGAGCCCGAACTGCTTCAGCTCCTCGAACAGGCGCAGGTAGGGGTAGACCGTGCGCTGACGGGCGGCCCGTGGGAAGCACATCGGCTCGACGAGCCCGATCACGGGGTCCTCGAACCAGCGGGGGGTGTAGTGCAGCGACCACTCGCCGATGATGGTGTCGGCGTCGATGCGGACGATGAGGTCGGCCCGCGTCAGGGCGAGCGCGGCGTTGAGCGACTCGGACTTGCCGCCGTGACGCCCGTCGTGGACCTCGCCGGTGGCGTGGGCGAACCCGGCCATGGTGGCGAGGGCCAGATCGCGGGTGCCGTCGGTCGACCCGTCGTTCATCAGGATCACACGGACCGGGCCCCCGTACCTCGACGCCGCGATGTCGATGGCGAGGAGGGTGTCCACGATCACCTCCTCCTCGTTGTAGGCCGGGATGATGACGTCGATCGGCGGCTGCACGTCCGACACCGGCGGGTCGGGGCGGACGGTGGCCCCGTTCACGAGGGCCAGCAGCATCGTGCGCACCACGAAGGAGCCCTCGGCGAAGGGCACGGGCAGCACCAGGGCCAGGGCCGGGCGCAGCGCCGGGTTGGCCAGGTGGAAGATGAGCAGCAACCCGGCCATGCAGATGGCCATCGCCGCCACGGTCACGCCGATGAGGGTGGCCGCGTCCGAGGCCCGGGGCCGCTTGGCGAACGGGACCGCGCTCGGCCCCGGCAGCGCGTAGTTGAGGTACTGCGTCCGGGTCATGGCCAGGATGGCCAGGCCCACGGCGACGAAGTTGCCGAGCAGGGTGGTCGGCGCGATGGGGACGCCGAGCAGGACCTCCACCACCACCAGGGTGGCGTCGAGGAACGCCATCACGAAGAGGTAGACCGCGGCCTGGAACGCCACCAGCAGACGCCGCCAGAGGTTGCCCCGCCCGACCACGGCCAGGCAGAGAATGGTGCCGGCGGTGAGGAAGCGCAGCCCGAGGGTGAAGCCCGCCAGGTAGCCGGACACCTCGGCCGGCGAGCGCACCACCGCACCGCAGATCCGCGTGACCAGGTCGGCGTAGATGGTGTCGGGGTCCCAGTTGCCGCGGAGACCGTGGTAGCCGACCATGAGCACCAGGAACAGCAGGGCGAAGGCCGGGACCCGCCAGTACGACGGGAGCTTGGGCTTCGGCAACAGCACGAGCGCCAGGCCGTCGCCCTGGTCGTCCGGGTAGCGCATCACGAGCGGGTACGCGAGGAACGTCAGCAGGACGGCATCGGCGCTGAGCAGGAGGAGGAACGGCCGCAGTCCGGAGAGGAGGTCGAAGTGCATCGTTGGTGTGGTCGCCCCTCTCCATCGTCCTCGGCCGCTCGTCGTCCGTGACGAGGCGCCGCCGTCCATGCCGCTCCGGGAGGTTCCAGCCGACCGGGCCATCGCCCGCCGCGCATCCCCCACCCGGGTCCCACAGTACTCCGGATATTCACTCTCCGTGAAGTCACGTGCACACTGCGTGATGAATGAGTACTGTGGCCCTGGGGCAGGGTGCGCAGCGACGGTCAGAGTCCGTCGGCGTTCCTGCAGAGCGGAAGGGCAGGAACAGATGGAGCAGATGCTGGAATTGGCCCGACCCTGTCATGGGGTCGGGCTGCAGACGGACGGCTGGGTCGGGGGCCGACGCCCCGGGTGCACGAGGGGACGAGCGGCGGGACGGACGAGGGGGCGGCGGGCGTGAACCTCATCATCTGCTCCCTCGACACCCTGCGCGCCGACCACCTGAGCTGTCTGGGTAACGGGCGCGGGCTCACGCCCAACCTCGACCGGATCGCGTCGGAGGGCGCGCTGTTCTCCCAGGCCTACGCCACCGACATCCCGACGCAGCCGTCGCACACGGCGCTGTTCACCGGGAAGTTCGGCATCAACTCGGGGATCGTGTCCCACTTCCATCCGGCCGCCTACCTGCCGGAGGAGACGCTGTGGCTCCCGTCGATGCTGCGACGCAACGGCCACGTCACCGGAGCGGTCGACCACCTCTTCGCCATGAAGGACTGGTTCATCCGCGGCTACGACGACTACATGCCGCCGCCGGGCCGGTCGCGCTCACCGGGGTCGGTCATCAACAGCATCGGCCTGCCGTGGGTCACCGAGCACAAGGAGCAGGACTTCTTCCTGTTCCTCCACTTCTGGGACGCCCACATCCCCTACGTGCCGCCGTCGCCCTACAAGGAGCGGTACTCGCACGGCACCGCAGGCCGGATCGACCCGGACATCACCGCCAAGCTCGAGGGACGGCCCAGCTATCCCCTGTTCAAGCAGAACCTCTACGACTTCCTCGACGCCATGCCGAACCTCGACTACATCGCCGACCTCTACGACGCCGAGGTCGCCTACCTCGACTTCGAGATCGGCCGCATCTTCCAGCACCTCGAACGCGAAGGTCTGCTGGAGGACACGATGGTCGTCCTGTTCGGCGACCACGGCGAGAACATGACCGAGCACGACGCCTGGTTCGACCACGCCGGACTCTACGACTCGGTGACCCACGTCCCGCTCGTCCTGTGGGCACCCGGCCGCATCCCCGCCACCAGCTCCTCGGCGATGGTCACCCTCGCCGACGTGATGCCCACCATCCTCGAGACGATGGGCCTGCCCGCCGCCGACGGGATCGACGGCCGGTCGCTGGTTCCGCTCCTGTCGGGCGAGACCACCACCCACCGCGATGCGGTCATGCTCAGTGAGGCGACGTGGCAGGCCGCACGGGGTGTGCGCACTCCCGAGTGGAAGTACATCCGATTCCTCCAGACCACCATCTACGGCCGCGACGGGGTCGAGCTCTACGACCTGGCCAACGACCCGGACGAGCAGGTCAACGTGGCGGACCTGCACCCCGAGGTGGCGGCGCAGCTCGGCGAGCGCCTCGACCACTGGGTCTCCGCCCAACTCGGCGGTCGGCCCGACCCGATGCACTCCGTGCTGGACGCCGGCCTGCCGGCGGTGGCGCGCCTCAACGACGTGATCGCCGGACTCACGAGACCCCGCAACGACGTGCCCACACCCATCGAGCCCGGGCCGTCGCCACTGGCCGGGCCCGTCCCCGTGCCGGGTGGCGTCGGCGCTGAGGCCGCGGCGCCGGGTGCGGTCGCCGCCGGTGCCGCGGTCGCGGCGGGTGCCCTGGCGGTCGGCGCGCTCGGGCACGGCAGCACCGTGCCGGTCGGGGACGGGGCGGGCGCCGCCAGCGGTGCGGCCGTGGCAGCCGGGGCTGCGGCCGCATCCGATCACCTCGATCCCGGCACCACCGTGCCCGTCGCCACGGTGGGGCTCCTGGGTTCCGCCGGACCGCTGGAGCCGACACCGCCCTCGGGGACGCCCGCCGTTCCGCGGAGTGCGGGCACGACGACCCCGCCACCGGGATCGTCGCCGCCCGGGCCACCCCCGGGTGACGGTGGCCGGTTCGCGCCACGCAATCCACACCGCAGCCGGCTGCGCGGCGCCCGCGGCGTGGTGGTCGGCGTCCTGGTGGCGGGCGCGGCCGTGCTGCTCGGCACCGCGGTCAACGACCTGCTGCTGTCGAGTCCGCTGTCCGCCGCCGGAGTCGTCCAGCCCGCCCAGGACGCCCAGCTCAACCTGCCGACGACGGGGACCATCAGCTCCATCACGGTGCACGTCGGCGAGGTCGTGCACGCCGGCCAGGTGCTGGCCACCCAGGACTCGTCCGCTCTCGACGCCCGGCTGACGGCCGACCAGGCCAAGCTGACCGCGGACCAGGCGACGCTGGCCCAGCAGCAGGCCGGCGGGCAGCCCACCCAGGTCCAGCAGCTCCAGGACCAGGTGGCCGCCGCCCAGACCCAGCTCTCCTCGGCCCAGCAGAAGCTCAACGGGGTGACGTCGACCACCGACGCCGAGGTGGCCTCCGCCCAGGCCAAGATCCGCACCGACCAGTCCCTGCTGACCGCCGACCAGCAGACGTACCAGGACGACATCCCCGAGTGCACCTCGGCGACACCCCCGGCGTCGTGCGGCTCCGACCAGCGACAGGTCCAGGTGGACCAGGGCAACCTGACCTCCGACCAGCACGCGCTCACCCAGGCTCAGGCCGACCAGCAGTCCCAGCTCACGACCGGCCAGGCCGGGGTCGACCAGGCGGGTGCCGCGGTGACCACCGCACAGGCGGCGCTGGCCGCCGCCAGCGCACCGGCGACCGCCGAACAGATCGCCGCGACGCAGGCGGCCATCCAGCAGGACAAGGCGACCATCGCCTCCGATCAGGGCAAGGTGGCGCAGTCGGTCGTGACCGCACCGTTCGACGGGGTGGTGACGGCCATCAACGGCACCGTCGGTGAGGTCGCATCGAGCCAGGGCGTCCGCCAGGCCACCTCGCCCGCGGCACTCTCGCCGAGCCAGACCACCGGGATCCAGATCTTCCCCCAGGGCCCCCAGTCCGGCTCGTCCAGCGCGCCCACCTACGCCGCACTCATCACGCTCGACTCCGCCCAGAACCAGATGGTGGTCCAGGTCCCCGAGACGTCGATCAGCCAGATCCACGTGGGCCAGCGGGCCAGTGCCACGCTCCCGGCGGTGCCGGGCACGACACTGTCCGTCGAGGTGAGCCAGATCGAGCGCACCCCCGTGACGCAGTCCGGTCAGACCTACTTCCGGGTGGACCTCGTGACGGTGGCCCGGGGCGACCACACCTTGGCCTACACCCCCGGCAAGTCGAACCTGACGTCGGTCCCGACACCGGGCCAGCTCGCCGGGTTCACCGTCGACGTCTCGTTCTGACCCCGCACGTCGACCGGGAAGCGGCTTCGCCACGGAGTCCCGGACGCGCCCTCGCCGGTGGGCAGTCCGCACGGGTCACAGCCCGGCGGCCCGGCCCGCGCCCTCCGTCGGCGGAGATGCGCAGGGGCCAGGTCGATCCACGGTCCCGGCGGCGAGCGGTGGAGTCGGTCGGGCGTGGGCGATCGGCGTGCGACGGAGGAGGCCGACGGTTCCCAGCCGTCCGGCGCGAGGAGACGGGGCCACCAGGTCTCACCCGGTGACCGTCACGTCGAGGGTCTCGAACGCCGCGGGCGGCACCGTGCACGGCGTGGTATCCGCCGGTGCGCAGCGGACGTCGAACCGGGCGGTCACCACGGACGAACCGGGTGCGACGGCGCGGAAGACCGCCGTCGCCGATGTGCCCGACGGCGCATAGGAGAAACCGTCGAGGACCGAGCCGTCCGAGATCGTCGGAGCCGCGGACGACCAGGCGCCGTAACCGCTCCACCAGCCCTGGGAGACGAAGGTCACGGTGAGGCTCGCACCGGACCGCACGCAGGCCGCCGCACTCGACGCCTCCACGGTGATCGACTGGTTCCCCGACGGGCAGGCATCCGCTTGGACGGGTGGGCTCGAGGCGGTCTCACCGCTCGGGATCAGTCGGGTCACCGGTGTCGTCGACGGCACCGTCGTAGTGGGCGAGCTTGCCGTGGCGTTCGGACCGCTGGACACCGTGAGGTCGACCGCTGCCCCCTGGATCAGCGACGTTCCGGCCGGTGGGTTCGACCCGATGACGGTCCCGGCGGCGAACGTGGAGCTCGACACGGTGGTGACCGTCCCCACCGCCAGTCCCGCAGTCCCGAGCGTCAGTGCGGCCCGGGACTCCGTCAGACCGACGATATTCGGCACGCCCACCGACCCCGTGGGGGACGTCGTCGTGGTCGAGGCCGGTGGTGAGCTCGTCCGACCCGGAGACGGTCGCAAGAAGAGGATCCCGAACGCGAACAGGACGATCGCCGCCGCAACGAGCGCGATCACCTTCGGGTCCGGGAACGCCATCGCCCGGTGCCGACGCCCGGCGCGGATCTGCTCCGGTCCCATCTCCCAAGGGGTGGCTTCGGCCCGGTCGTAGGCACCGCGCACGAGTTCGGCGAACTCCTGTTCATCCGTCTGCATGTCCCTCCCTCCCCTTCGGGGCCTGTCCCAACTTGGCGGCGGCATCGGCTCTGCCGCGGCTGAGCCAGGACTTCACGGTGCCTTCGGGTACCTGCATGTCGAGCGCGACCTCGTGGACCGACATCCCGGCTCCGTCGTGGAGCACGATGGCCATCATCTGGTTCTCCGGCAGGGCTCGGAGCGCCGCGGCCAGCATCAGGTGGGATTCATCGGGTGGTGGAACCGAGACAGGCGCCGGTCCCGAACGGCGCCTCACCCGGTCCCGCCGGGCATTGCTCACCACCAGGTTGTAGAGCACGCGTCGCGTCCATGCCCGGGGGTCGTCATACCTGCTGACGTGGCGCCATCGGCTCCAGGTGCGCAAGAAGGCCTCCTGGGTGAGGTCCTGGGCGACCTGCAGGTCACCGGTCATGACGTAGGCCATGGCGACCAGCGGCTGCCTGGCGCTTCGGAAGTAGGAATCAAACGAGGCGGATCGGTCGTCCTGCGCGTCCACCGACACCTCCGCTCCGCTCACTCGAGTTCGTGCACACACCTACTACACGCCCGAGTGACCGAACAGGTTGCGAGGACTTCGCGGAATAGCCGCGTGCACCACTCACGGGCCGGCCCGAACGAACCGTGGGGAACGGCCGGCCCCGTGTCCAGGGGGTGGCCGGGCAACCGCTGGACGTCGGAGGGCGCAGCCCGCCTCAGGTGCCGACGAACGGATAGCCGAAGTAGGGATTCTGGGCCAGAGCGGCGAACTGGTCGGCGCCGAGGTCGCCCGGCACGTCGACCAGGGTCCAGTCCGACGTCGACTTCGAGTCGTAGTACAGCACGGCCCGGACCTGCGGGAACGAGGCCGGCATGGCGGTGGCCAACGCCGCCAGGTAGGTGGCCTGGTCCGTGGTCGCCCCGGTCTCGCCGAGGACGAGCGGCTTGCCGTGGGTGACCCAGTAGGCGTAGAACGGCGCGAACTGGGCGAGCGTGGCCGACGCGCTCTGCTTGCGGTCGTAACCGTCCCACCCGATCCAGTCCACATAGGAGTCACCCGGGTAGTAGTCCGACCCGAAGGACGGCCCATTGATGGACGGGCACCAGACGAAGGCCACGTTGGCGGCGCCCTGGTTCTGGAAGATCGTCCAGATGTGCTGCCAGGCCTGGACGTACCCCGACGCGCCACCCGTTCCGAGACAGCCGCTCGTGCGGGGCAGGTTGACGAGGTTCATCTCCCAGAACCACCGCAGGAACACGGGTCGGCCGTAGGCCTTCAGCGCCTGGGCGTACGAGGTGATCAGTGCGTCCTGGCTGCCGTCGGTGATCGAGGCGTCCGACGTGCACGTCCAGTCGATGAACGGCGTGGCGCCGGTGGCGGCGATTGCCGCCAGCGTCGACGGCCGCACCGGATTGTCCCAGGGCTGGTACACGTGGACGAGGCCGAGCGACCGTCCTATGGCCCCGTCGAAGTTGCCAAGCTGAGCCAGCTCCTGGCGGACGTCGGACTGCGCCTGGTCCTCGCCGAGGTGGGGCGCCACGAAGGCGCCGAGGTAGGCGCTGTGGGCCGGCACGGGCGGCGGGGCCAGGGTCGGTGAGGCGGCCGCCCGGGGCGCGGGGCCCCCGGTGGCGGCGGTGGCGACGTGGGTCGCGGCGGCGCCGGCGCCGGCCAGTACCACGACGGCAGCCATGCCCACCGCCATCCGTCGGGCGCGGTTCCGGGCGGGGGTGGGAGCGGCGGTTCGGCGGACAGCTCGGCGGGCCGTCGGCTTCGCATGGTCCGGATGCTCGAGGTGGTGGGTGGTCATGCGGCAGCTCCCGACTCAGATGATCCCGACGATGGGGGCGGGCGGGGCGGACGCGCCACCGAGGTAGGGCGCGTCGCCGAAAGCGAAGACCCCCCCGTCGGCCCCCACCAGCCAGTAGCCCCGGGCGTCACCGGTGGCGGCGATCCCGACCACCGGTGCGGCGAGGTTGAGGTAGCGGAGGCTGCCCTCGAAGACCGCGTCGCCGTAGGGGAAGACCGCGCCGGACCGTGTGACCAGCCAGTAGCCGTGACCGTCGCCTGTCGCGGCCATGGCGACCACCGGGTCGAGGCCCATCTGTCCACCGGCGGACCCGTAGAAGGGGGCGTCGCCGTAGGAGAAGACGCCCCCGTCGGCGGCCACCAGCCAGTAGCCCCGGCCGTCGGAGGTGGCGGCCATGCCGACGATGGGCGCCACCAGTGGCGTGGCGCCGGCCGACCCGTAGAAGCCGGCGTCGCCGAAGGCGAAGATGCCTCCGTCGGAGGCGACCTCCCAGTAGCCGCCGCCGTCCGGTGTGGCGGCCATGCCGACGATGGGTCGATTGAGCGGGTGGCCACCCATGGACCCGGCGAACCGGGCCGACCCGAAGGAGAAGATCCCGCCGTCGGAGGCCGCCATCCAGTACCCGTCGTGGATGGGCGTGTAGGCCGCCCCGACGACCGGGGCGGCGAGCGGCACGCCGGCCATCGATCCGTGGAACCCCGGCGACGGCGCCCCTTCCGTCCAGATCGATCCGTCACCCCCCGCCAGCGCGTAGCCGCCGGAGGCACCCACGAGCGTCAGCACGGATGCGGGGCCGGCCTGGAACACGTAGTTGGCGGCCGACAGCGTGCCCGGCGAACACGTGACCGGGTAGGTGCCGCGGAACGAGCCGGACTGGGCCGTCGTCGTGCACGACGGGTGGCCGGACACCACGGCCACGGTGTCACCGTCCTTGAACCCGGTGAGGTGGTAGGTGAGGGCCGGCAACGGCTGGCCGGCGGTGCCGGTGACCGGATCGGGGACCACCTGGAGGACGGCGGGCGACACCGTGAACGTGGTGCTCGCGGAGGCCGGGTAGTAGGCGAACGAGCCGGCCTGGGTGGCCGTGACCGTGCACGGGCCCGTGCCGACGAGCAGAAGGTGCGCCAGGGCCCCCGTGCACGACCCCGACTCGGCCCCCGTGACGCCGAGGCCCGAGCTGGCCGTCGCCAGCGCGTTCACCGCCGGGTCGCCGTACGTGGGCTGGGCGATGGTCGGAAACGTGACCGTCTGCTCGGCCCGGGTGACCAGGAACGCCGCCGAGGAGTCCGGCCCGGCGAACAACCCGGTGGCCAGGGTGCCCGCCGGAAGGGTGCTGAGGGGTGCGGGGACGATGCCGTTGAGGCCCGGGGAGCCGTCACCGAGCTGCCCGTAGTAGTCGCCGCCCCAGGCCCACGGCACACCGTCGGAGTTCAGCGCGTACGAGCTGTCCTCGCCCGCGGCGATCGACACGTAGGGGGACGAGCGCGGCAGGCCGCTCGGCTGGACGGGGACGTCGCTGTCGACGGGCTGGCTGAGCACCAGCGGGGTCGCCAGCTGGCCGAACACGTCCGAGCCCCACCCGAACACCAGGCCCCCGGAGGTGAGCGCCAGGGTGTGGGCCCCGCCCGCGGCCACCTGGGTGACCGGAGTGCCCGCCGGCATGGACACCGCAGTCGGCGTCGTGGCATCCGCGGTCGACCCGTCACCGAGCTGGCCCGAGGCGCCCATGCCCCAGGCCCACACCGAGCCGTCGGACGCCACGGCCACGCTGTGGGTGGTCCCGGCGGCGATGGCCGTGAAGGTCAGGCCGGCGGGTGGGGCCACCGCCACGGGTGCGTCCTCCGTCCGGGTGGCGCCGTCGCCGAGGTCGCCGTGGAGATCGTCTCCCCAGGCGAAGACCTGGCCGGTCGAGGTGAGCGCCAGGGAGTGGTCCCCACCGGCGGCCAGCTGGGTGACGACCGTGCCCGCCGGCAGGTCCACCGGCGTCGGTACGTCCTCGACCTGGGTGGAACCGTCACCGAGCTGACCGTGCGTGCCGGCGCCCCAGGAGTAGACGGTGCCGGTCGAGGTCAGCGCCAGGGCATGGCTGCTGCCCGCCACGACCTGGGTCGCCACCGTGCCGGCGGGCAGGCGGACGGCGGTCGGCGTCGGCGTCGAGGTGGTGGCGCCGTCACCCAGTTCGCCGAACAGTCCGCTCCCCCACGCCTCGACCGAGCCCGTGGTGGTCAGGCCCACGCTGAAGGACCCGCCGGCGGCCACGGACGCCATGGTCGTGCCGCTGGCCACCGAGACCGGCGACGGGACGGTCACCCCGGTGGCCCCTCCCCCGCCCAACGAGCCGATGCCGACCTGGCCGGAGTCGTTGCCACCCCAGCCGTACAGGGCGCGGGACGGGAGCGGTGCCCCGGCCAGGAGGTGGATGCGCGGTGGCCTTGGCGGTCCCGAAGCGACCGATGTGGCCACCCCCGAGGCGGTCAGTGCGGCGGCCAGGCCGAGTGCGGCGAGCGGGCGCACTGCCGCAAGCCGGGCGGGGTGTCGGCCGGCGACGCGACGATGGCGATGCCGGTGCGTGCCGGTGCCCTGCCCCTCTCCTCGACCCACGTGATCCCCCTGCCCGGGATGTCCGGTGGGCCTGGGCGGCACCACCGTCGGCCGGTGGGCACGCTGGGTGCCTCACCGCCTGCTAGCCACTGGTAGTGACTATATCACCACGTTGAGTGCGCTTTTGGAAGGGGTCCCTCACTCCGGGTGGAAATACGGCGTGGCGGCCAGGCGACCGAAGGCCCGGAGGCCGGCCGGGGTGAACTGCCACGCATTCGCCGGTCCTGGGGCGTCGAAGTAGACGACGGCCCGGACCGCAGGCAGCCCCGGCGCATCCGCTCCGATGCTGTCGATGAAGTGGGGCTGGTCGGCGCCGGCCGCCCCCGTCTCCGCCACCATGAGCGGCTTCCCCTCGCCCTGCCATGTGCGCACGAACGAGCTGAACAGGGCGGCGAAGGTCTGGCCGGGTCCCCGGCTGTAGCCGTCGACGCCGATCCAGTCGACCTCGGAGGCACCGGGGAAATAGGGCGTCGGGTCCACGCCGTTCAGGCCGGGACACCACACGAACGACACGTTGGACGCCCCCGCGTTCCGGAACAACGCCCGGATGTGGTCCCACGCGCTGGTGAACCCCGTCGGGCCGCCGACCTGGGGGTGGAGTCCGACCAGATTCATCTCCCAGCACCACCGCAGGAACACCGGTCCCCCGAAGCCCTTCAGGGCGTCGGCGTAGGCCGTGATGGTGCTGTCGTCCACCCCGGACGCCAGCGAGGCAGCATTCGGTCCACACCCCCAGTCGAGGATCGGGACCGAGCCGTCACCGACGACGGCACGCAGTTGGCCGACCGGCGCCGGCCGGCCCCACGCGGCGTAGACGTGCAGCAGCCCGAGTGGCCGACCGGTGGCGGCCAGCACCGTCCCGATGCTGGCCTGCTGCACCGCGAACGCCGACTGCCCGGGGCCGGCCGCGGACGGGTGGAGCCACGCGCCCAGGTAGGCACCATGGGAAGGCACGGCGGGCGGGGCGTCGGGTCCGCCCGCCCTAGCGGTCCCGACCTGACCGCCGATCGAGGTGGAGGTCGACGTGCCGGTCCCCACCGGTGTCGCCGTGTGTCCGCCCCCGCACCCGGCGAGCAGGACGGCGCCGGCGAGGAGCGCGCCGACCGTCGGGCCGAACGCACCGCGCCGGGCGCGCGCCGGTCCCCGTACGGTACGGCGACGCGCACGGAGGAGGCGGGTGGCGGCCATCGACCGTTGATGCTTCCACACGCCGAAGTGGGCGCCGGCACGGCCGGGGCGGGGAGGGCCGTCGATGCGTTTCGATAGTCTGCGGGCAGCGCGCTCGCCCGCGCCCCCGTTGCGCCGCCGGACTCCCTCGGGCGCACGGATCCCCGTCAGGAGTCCAGGTAGGTTCGATGCCGCCGGAATTCCCCTATCCCGTGTGCCTACTGCTGTTCAATCGCCCCGACGACGCCCGGGAGACACTCGACTCGCTGCGGGCGCAGACCCTCGGCGTCCCCGACTGCCGGCTCACGCTGTCGATCGACGGCTACCGGGGGTCCCGGGACGAGTTCCTGGGGAAGCCCGACCGGACCGCGGAGATGGCGCAGCTCGCCGAGACCGTCTTTCCGGGGGCACGGATCCTGAGACGGGCGGAGAACCTCGGCATCGCCGACCACTACGCGGACGTCGAGCATCGGGTCTTCGACGACGAGTCCGCCACGTGGGCCCTCTTCTTCGAGGAGGACCTCGTCCTCTCCCCCGTCTACCTGGAGAACATGGTGCGGCTCCTCGACTACGTCGCACCCGAGGAACGGATCGTCGTGGCGTCCGCCACGGGCGACACCCTGTCACCGAAGGAGCACGGCGACCATGCGCTCTACGCCATGGACCACGCATGGGGGTTCGCGCTGCGTCGGAGCCACTACGTCGACCGGAGGCCGCTGGTCGACGCCTATCTGGCGACGATGTCGGGGTCCAGCTACTTCCGCCGCGACAACGCCGCGATCATGGCCCTCTTCGTCGAGGAGGGCATGTACCCGGTGGGCACCAGCCAGGACTACGTCAAACAGGCGATCCGGCGGGACCGGGGACTGCTTGCGGTGACCACCGGCCTGAACTTCGGCCGCTACATCGGAGCCGAGGGGGAGCACTTCGACCCCGAGACGTTCGAGCGCCTCGGCTACGGCAGCCCGGCGCCGGTTTCGATGGCACCGTTGGCCTTCACCGAGCCGGTCGGTGAGGCCGCCGAGCGCGTGGACCGGGAGGACCGCCGCCAGTGGGCCCGTGAGCTCGACGCGGTCTGGACGTCCAGGCTGCACGCGGCGGTGGCGGCGGCGGAGTCGCAGGCGGCCGACGCCGCAACCTGGGCGGAGGCCGCCGACGCCCGGTCGGAAGCCGTGGCGGCCTGGGCGGTGGCCGCCGATGCCCGATCGGAAGCCGCCGAGACGCGCCTGGAGCAGTGCGAAGCCGAACGCTCGGAGCTCGAGTCCCGCCTCGGTGCGGTGGAGGCGAGCCTGGCCGACGCCGTCGCCCGGCTCGAGGAGGTGCGGGCCAGCCGGTCGTGGAAGCTCACCGCACCGATCCGTGCCCTCAGGGGCACCCGGCCGGCCGATCAGGACGGTCGGGGACGGAAGTCCTGATCGGCGTTGTCCCCGGTCGCGGCCGGGGCACCTCTAACTTGGAAAATCCATCCGGCCCCTGATCCGTTGGTCTCCGCGTCCGCGTAAAAGCCCTCCTCACCTGGAAGGATTGCTGTTGCTAAGGCAGTAATCACAACCAGGAAAGAAGGGCTCCCTGAAGGTGCACGATGGTCGCGCCACCCAGTCGATGAGGGTGACCACCGACGGGAAGAACCTGGTGTCCCACGCGGGCGCCGCATTGCTGTCCGAGCTGGCCGATCGCAGTGGCCTCACCGAAGCGATGTCCGTGGCCATGTCGGGCTGTGGGATCAACTGGCACACCCACGATCCCGGCGTCGTCCTCACACATTTGGCTGTTGTTCCGATTCGGAGGTCTTCCCTGGCAAGATCAACCCCTCTCCGACGCACAACTCGTGGAACAGGTCGGGCGAGACGTCGCTCAGAGCAGTCCGCCGTCTTCGCCGAGCAGTCGCCTCATGAGGAATGCCCGGGCCCAGTCTTTGAATTCGAACGGCGCGTAGCGACCTGATGCTGGCCGGTGGCGGCGAGAGCTGCGCCGACATCGAGCACCTGCGCCTGCAGTCCGACCTGTTCGGTTCGGGGGCCTCGGACTCGACGGTCCAGCGGGTGTCACACCAGCTCGACGAGAAGACCCGTGCGGAGATCGCCCTGGCCATGGCCGAGCTGCGAGCGGCCGTGTGGTCCCGGTCGTCAGTGACCACTGGTTCCTCGCCGGTGGTATTGGACATCGACGTATCCCTGGTCGAGATCCACACCGACGGGAAGGAGCATGCCGCCCCCACCTACAAGGGCGGCTTCGGCTTCCACCCGATGCTCTGCTTCGCCGATGCCACCGGTGAGGCGCTGGCCAGCATGGTCCGTCCGGGCAACGCCGGGGCCAAGACGGTGACCGACCACTTGAACGTCCTGGACGCCGCCATCGGACAGCGACCTGCTCCGATCGCTGTCGGACACCGCTTCGGTGACGACGTCGAACTCGCCACCCGGGCCGCGAGGCACAGCGAGTTTGCGGGAGCGGTCGGGATCGACGTGTACTTCGCCGAGCCCCACAGCCCGTGGCTGCGACCGACCACGAGAACTTCAACGGGCTGCTGCGGCGATACGTCGGCAAGGGCACGGACCTCGGGATCTACTGCCAGGGCGACCTCGACCGGATCAGTCACCGGATCAACACCATGCCCCGACGGATCCACCAGTGGCAGTCAGCGCTCGACCGCTACAGTGCGGGCGTCGTTGCGCTGACCGCTTGAGCTCGCCGCCAGGTCGTCGACGGTCGCTACGTGATCGTGATGCTCTTGGTCACCGGCGCCGCCGCCGTATAGTTGGCGGTGCCGGCCTGGCTGGCCGTGATCTTGCAGGCTCCTGCGGCCAGGTAGTCGACAGTGGTGCCGTCGGTGCCGGTGACGCGGCACACGCTGGCGCTAGCTGCGACCACCGTGAAGACCACCGGGTTGCCCGACACACCGCCCCGGGCGGACAGGGTGGCGGTGCCCCCCACCGTGCCCGACTTCGGCGGGGCGAAGGCGATGGCCTGGGGCTCGAGCTGGACGGCCCCGGCGTCACAGGCCGTTGCGGCCGGGCTGGGGTCCCCCCGCTGGTCGGCGCTCACCGGGCAGGATCCGCTGGTCGGATCAGGGATCACCCCGATGGCCGGATTCCCGGCCAGCAGGGCCATGGTCTTGGTAGGGCCACCGTTGGCAGCCAACGGGCCGAGCAGTGCGGCCAAACGGGACCCGGCCGCGGAGGTGTCACCGGTCCCACCGGCGAAGCACGACGTGTCCGACCCGACGTTGTACCCGTCATCGGTCCACCGGCCGGCATCCCACAGACAGCTCCCGGCGATCAGGTCGGCCCGGACGGTGGTGGTGCCGGTGGTCCCGGCGTCACCGCTGCCGATCTCCCCACTGCCGGTGTGCGCGCTGTCCCCGGCGAAGGTCGAGTCGGTGACGGTCAGCCAGCCGAGTCCGCCTGCGACGTCGTCGGCGTTGTCGATGGCCCCGCCGTCCGATTCCGCGGCGGTGTTGCCGGTGAACGTCGAGTCCGCGACGGTGGCGGTGCCGTACCCGTCCCCGTCGGCGTTGTCGATCGCACCGCCGTCGAAGAGCGCGACGTTGTCCACCAGCGTCGAGTCGCTCACGGCCAATGTGCCATCGCCGGCGTCCCCGCTGTCGATCGCACCGCCGTCCCCCAGCGCCGTGTTGTCGGCGAAGGTCGAGCCGCTCACGGTGGCGACACCCGAGCCCCGGCCGTCGGCGTTGTCGATGGCTCCGCCGTCGGCGAGCGCGCTGTTGCCGGAGAACTTCGACCCGCTCACGGTGAGCGTTCCACTGCCGCCGTCCCCGTTGTCGATCGCCCCACCGTCGATGGATCCGACGTTGTCGGTGAACGTGGACCCGCTGACCGTCACCGTTCCACCTGAGTTGTTGGAGATCCCACCGCCCCCACCGCTCGAGGAGCCGTGCTGGAACGTCACGCCCTGCACGTCGAGGTTCGTGTCCCCCACGGTCAGGACGGACTGGCTGCCACCGCCGTCGAGGATCGGGCCGGTGACGCCGGGGGCGGGCTCGATGACGACCGGGAGGCTGGTAGAGGTCCCGAAGGTGTCCGCAATGAAGCCGCCGCGGTAGATGGTGCCGGCCACACCCTCGTTGCCGGTGGTCACCAATCTGATGGTGTCACCGGCCACGGCGTCGTCGAGAGCGGTGGTGAGACTGCAGGCGTCGGCCGCCGACCGGCAGGTACCCGTGCCGACTGTGACCGGGGCGGCGAAGGTCGTCGTCGGCAGCCGCGGCACCACCGTGTTGGAGAACGACGAATAGGGCCCGAACCCGGAACTGTTGGCCGCCAGCACCTCGAACTCGTAGGTGTCCCCGTTGACCAGGCCCGGGACCACGATCGGGCTGCCCGATCCGCCTTCGATGGCGGTACCTCCGGCATTGGTCAGGTCGATGGCCTGGACGCTGTAGCCGAGGATCGGAGACCCTCCTATCGACGTGGGGGTGGTGAACGACACCGACGCCTGTCCGTTGCCGGCAGTGGCGACGACGGACGTGGGTGCACCAGGCACGGGTTGGGGCACGACCGTGTTGGAGAATGCCGAATAGGGCCCGAAGCCGTAGCTGTTGCTCGCCAGCACCTCGAACTCGTAGGTGTCCCCGTCGGTCAGGCCGGTGACGATGATGGGACTGGCCGATCCGCCGTGGATGGCGTCGCCGGCGGCATTGGTCAGGTCGATGGCTTGGACGCTGTAGCCGAGGAGCGGTGATCCCCCGATGTCGGTGGGAGCGGCGAACGTCACGGTCGCCTGGCCGTTGTCCCCGACGGCCCCGACCGAGGTCGGCGCCCCCGGCACCGGTTCGGGCACCACCGTGGGGGAGTACGACGAGTAGGGGCCGAACGCGGCGTCGTTGGCCGCGAACACCTTGAACTCGTAGGTGTCGCCGTTGATGAGCCCGGGGACGGTGATCGGGCTGGCCGACCCACCCTGGGTGGCGTCACCACCCCCGTTTGTAAGGTCGATGGCCTGCACGCCGTAGCCGGTGACCGGTGCCCCGCCGTCGGATGTGGGCGGGGTGAATGTCACCGTCACGTCGGCATCGTAGGCCCGGGCACCCACGTTGGTGGGTGCCCCCGGCGGGGTCGCCGGCACCACCGAATTGGAGACGGCCGACGGTGGACTGGTCCCCACGCCGTTGACGGCGGCCACCTGGAACTCGTAGGTGTCGCCGTTGGACAGGCCGGCAACGGTCTCGGCCGTCGTGAGCGAGCTGCCCGCATACGACACGGTCTTCGATCGTGCCGTGTGGGTCAGGTCGAGCACGGTGACCGTGAAGCCCGAGATGCCGATGCCCCCGTCGCAGCCCGCGGTGAAGACGACGTTCGCCTTGCCGTTCCCGGCGGACGCGGTCCCGATCGTCGGGATGCACGGGACGACGGCGCCCGTGACCGTCACCGCCACCGGGGGGGACGCGATCCCGTTGGCGACGACGGACAGGGTGCTCGGACCAGTCGGCATCGACGGCAGCGTGAAGTTCACCGACGAGGCCAGCTTCGGCGTGACCGACATCGAGGTCATCCCCGAGGTGCGTGCGTAGGTCACCGCCCCGGACGCGTCGTTGGTGATCCGGACCAACGGGTAGTTGGTGGCGTTCTGGGCGTCGTCCCCGAACGCCGATCCCTGGGTGAGACCGTTGAGCTGGGTGCCCGAGAGCGTGTAGGGACCGTTGCCGGCGGCCAGCGACTTCGCCACGCTCGTGATCGTCGGCGCCCATGCGGGACTGGGCGCGCCGGTGTCGGTGTAGAGGTACAGCGAGCCCTGCTGGGAGTCTAGGACCTGACCGTCGGGGAGGTCCATCAGATAGGTGTCGTTGGACGACGCCGTCGCCGCACCTGGTGGGTCCTGGGCCGTCTGGGTCAGACTCGTCCCGTTGAACACGAAGTAGTGGATGGGGGAGCTCTCCCTCGATCCGCCCGGGACCAGCACGTCGCCGTCCGGCAGGATCGCCGCGGATCCGTCCACTTCGGCGGCCTGTTCGTTGCAGGTCGTCTCCCCGTTGGGACAGACGCTGCCCGTCTGGGCGATCTCCGGGTAGTCAAACTTCAGCGAACTCGACCAAGTGTCCGTCGTGGCGTTGAAGACGTCGTTGTACCCGCTGGCCCCGACGGCGAACACGGTGCCGTTCGGGCGGAGGATCTGTGCACCCACCTCCTGGTAGAACGAGGCGCTCTGCGGGCTGTAGCCGAAGGTCAGGCTCGACGTCGACGACGTGACCCCTCCGGTGGCGTCACTGGCGGACACGAATCCCGAATTGGTGAACGACCCGTGTGCGACGTCCGCAGCCGTCGTCGTATAGGTGCCGGTGCAGATCTCCGAGGTCTGGGGCGCAAGGATGTCTTCGGGGCAGCTGGCGATGACGTTGGCCGCCACGGACGGGTTGTAGACCTGGACGGTCCCCGAGTTGGTGACCACATAGTCGAAGGTGAAGGTTTGACCCGCGGTGTAGAAGTTCTGGTTGTAACCCTGCTCGCAGGTGTTCAGGGTGAGTCCCGGTCCGGTGACGGAGACGTCGGCACCCCGTGACGGGTTCCAGCTGCACCCCGAGATCAGGATGTCCGGCGACGATGTCGTCGTGGACCAGCGACCCGTGGCCGGGTCGTAGAGTTCCACCCGCGACTGGTTCCTCTGGTTCATCCCACCGACGTCACCGGTCATCACGTCACCGTTGGGGAGCACCGTCCAGCCTTCCTCGGCGTTCGATGCCGCCTTGCCGGCGCCGGTCGTCGACCACTCGAGCGTCTGTGGGTCCAGGATGGCGGCCGACTGCGACGAGCTGTCACCGATCATGAAACGCCCGTCCGGGAGGACGGTGGCCGGCGAGTCCCCGATGTTGGTCCAGCCTGGCGGCGGACTGAGCGGTGTCCATCCACCGGACCCTCCATTGGCGGTTGGATCGAAGATCGCACCCAGATCGGTCTCCCCGGGCGCCCCGAAGTTCAGGGTCTCCCCGGTGGCACCGCCCGTCATCGCATTGCTGAGGGTGACCGTATAGGGCCCGGTCCCACTCACGGCGGTCACCGTCGTTCCCCCCGGGACAAGTGCCGGGTGAGCGCTGTCAGCGACGGTGTCGTTGACCTCGATCGGTGTCGTGGTGGAGACCGAGATGGAGGTGGGCTTACCGGTCCACGTCGAGGTGCCGGTGTAGGCGAAGTCGTTGTACTCGCCGCCTTCCACGACCACCCGACCGTCGGGCAGGACGGCGGAGGCGTAGAACTCGGGCTGGTAGCGGTAGGGCATGGACGGCAACGCGCTCCACGATCCGTCGTAGTAGCACCCCTTGCTGTCAGGGGTCAGCCGATACCAGTTGCCGGTCCCTTCCTGCTGCACCATGACCGATCCATCCGTGAGTTGGAGTATCTGGCCCGTGGGGAAGGTGGCGCCTTCCACCGCCTGCCATTTGCCCGTCGTCTGCCCGCAGATGGACGTGGCGCTCGTCAACGACGTCGCCCGTGACCCGCGATGGGTGAGCCGTGTCGAGCCGGATCGGTGGAGCGCACGCGCATGGGGTGCCGGGTGGATCGCGGCACCAGCCGCACCGGGTTGGATGACGGCCGCCAGGACCAGTGGTGCACTGACGGCCGCTATGAGCGCCCGCCGACCACCGAGGTGCGGGACGGCCCGCAAACCCTCCGGATTGTGTCTCCCGAATCGGGCGACCACGCCCCATCGACGTGCGGATGTGGAACTCTGCATCGCGGTCCCCTCCCCGGTGCCCCTCGGGTGGTCTCCTACCCGGCCAGTCTTGCCTAATTCCCGCCGGTCCGCCCGCGGGCCGGACCCTTCCTCCGCGGGCGGAGGTGCGACCGAGCGGCCACGGCGTCGCCATCCGGGCGGGCGGTGACCGCGACACCCCTGGAACACGTTGTCGATGGCAACGGTGAGCCTGTTCGTGTAGGTCAGGGCCCAAAGGTGGCCAGGGCCTATCGCCATCGTCCACGGCTACCCAGCGGTGAGTTTGGTACACACACTCACAGGGGCAGGAAAAGAGAAGTGAGTAGTGAGTTGTTCCAATGGCTATTGGCTCCGGACCAGCACCTCTGGGATGCCAAGGGACTGAAGAGGACCAGGAGGACCTATGCCTCCCTGGCGGGTGGGCTCTCCCTGGTACCGGAGATCGCCGACGACCTCCAGATCACCGAGCCCACGGTGAGCGAGCACCTGAAGGCCCTGGAGGAGTACGGCCTTGCCCACCCATCTACAGAGCCTGGGTCCTGGGAACCACTGTTCCGCCCACCCGATGAGGTAGCTGAGGAACTCGGCACGCTCGGTAAGCAGCAGCGGAGGGTCGACCAGAACAGGGCAGCGACGGACAAGTTCACCACCAGCCGCGCCCTCCGGGACGACGAGCAGGACCTGACCTTCCAGGCCCTCATAGAGCGGGGTTTCAGGTGGGTCGGCCCCCATGAGGAGATCCTGGTCCCCCCGGAAAAGAAGCGCCTTTGGCGGAAGCCGTAGTCCCCGCCGTCCCCTGGTCGATGGGCACAGCCCCCCTGCGCCCCCTGAGGCCCCGGGACCCCCTGCAGCTCCCTACCACCCGGGCAAGCCCTACAGGCACGCCACGATTTGGATGGACCTAATACGCAAATCTCTGCCAGCAGGCGTGGGAACGAAGTGTCGACTATCGGGGGGATCCTCAGATCGGGCTATCCCTCGTACACCGCACTGGTGGACTCAACTCTGCGCCTGGATGAGACCTGGCCATGGGTGGATGAACTCGCCAACGCTTTCGTCAGACTGCGGGGGGCCATCCACTGACCGGGTGGGTCACAACGCCCGACCCGAAAGCAGATCTGCAGGGCGTGACCTCCGAAACCGAACGACAACACCGCGGCGCTTCACGCCCACGATGTGTTCCGGTCAACGAGATCGATTACGACCGTCCACTCGTTGCCGAATCTGCCGTCAGCCGGGGGTCGGATGAATGATCGATAACGCACGGGGAGGGCGGTGCACCGACAGCAGCGCCGCGGCCGGTCAGAACTGGTAGCCCAGGAGGAGCGCGTGCCCTTCGGCCCGGACACACAGCCGGTCGGCGCCGAGGTAGTGGTCGGCGTAGACCCGTTCGATGGTCCGCTCGGCATCGTGCACGAACACGACTCCGTTCGGGGCGACGAGGCGTGACGCCGTGAAGATGCTCTTCATGCGCCCCGGGGCCTCCCGGCCGGCGTACGTGACGTGATCCCGGTAGCCGGGCGGTGCGTCGACGACGATCACGTCGAACCGCAGGCCCGACACTTCGACCGGCAGGTCCAGGACGAGGCGGTCCGGAGCGTGGAGGAGCGCCCGCCAGTCGTCGAGGACGGTGTCGTACTCGACGAGGTGGATCGTCGACCGCTCGAGCGTCGGGCGCACCCGATCGGCCCAGTCGGGATCGTCCTCGAGGAAGACCGTGGTCCCGCCCTCGTTGACCTCCTCCCAGAACGCCGAGTCGTTGCCGCAGCCGAACACCAGGAGCCGGCAGCCGGGTCGGGCCAGGATGGCCTCGACGACGGGGCGCAGCTCGGTGATCTCCAGCTGGATGCCCGTCCCGGCGGGGTACAGGCGCTCGAGTGTCGTCTCCGGCTCCGGCGGGCGACCGCAGGCGGCACTGGTGAGCCGCTCGAACTCGTCCAGGTGGCGCCAGTGGTCCTGCCACGTGACGAGCTCACCCATCGAGGTGAACGGCCAGGTTCCGTCGGCGTGCCTCCGCCCGCCCCCGAGTCCTTCGGAGAGGTCGTCGATCAGCTGGAGGAACCGGCGACGCCGTGGCTCGAGCTTGGCCACGGTGCGCTCCCGGATGTACCCGGGCGGGATGTTCCGGGTCCGCAGCGACTCCACGGCGTCGCGGACGGCGGCGGGCGTCGGGTCGGCGATGACGCAGAACTCGGGGTCGAAGTAGACGTCGCGGCCCCCGGTACTGGGCGTGCTCACGACCGGGAGTCCGGCGAGCAGGTACTCGATGGACGCATAGTTCGCCCCCTCGATCGCCGAGAGGCAGAGGCCGACGGCGGCCCGGTTGAGCTCCGCGTTCACCCCTCGCGGGGGGACGCGGACGGGCACGCCGTCATCGGTCGGGTTGAGGAGGACGTGCTGGGGATGGGCGGCCAGGGTCGCGGCGATCAGCTCCTGTTGGACGCGTCGGGTCTCGGCCGTGTTGGCTGGGTCGTCGTAGGTCAGGTAGGCCACCGAACCGATCTCGCTCGCCAGGTGGTGCCGCTTGTTCGGGTCGAACCTGGCGTTGTAGACGGCGTCGAACTCCACGGTGATGTCGTCCCGGGGGAAGAAGTCCGACTCCGACGCGAAGAAGTTCTTGTTCAGCAATTCGGCGGTGAGCCCGCCCCCGACCAGGCGGTCGCGCTCCTCGGCCGTGTTGCACAGGAACACCAGGCGGTGCGCCGGGTACCGGGCGGCGTGGTCCCGGGCCCGGCGGATGACCCGGGCGGCGGCCGCCGGGCTCCCGACCGTCCACGTCGGGTACACCAGGAAGCCCGCGGGGACGTCCCCGTAGCGGCGACCGAAGGCACCGGCGATCCCGACGTACTCCTTGAACGCCATCCCGGTGAGGAACACCGGCGGATCCACCGAGAGGAGGGAGGCCGGACCGTAGCCCAGCCGGTCCCCGTAGGCGACGTCCGTCGACGGGACCTCGCACGAGTCGTCGGGGGCCGGTGGCGGCCCGGGCGGCGTGGGCACGGGATGGGCCGGCGCGGGATCCGGTGGCGCAGGCTGGTTTGGCCTCCGGGCCCGGGCCGCCACCCGCCGGGCGTCGGCGGCGAGGGTCCGGGGCACGCCCTTGACGGGGACGTCGCCGTACCGGCGGGCGATCCGGACGGCCCGTCGTGCCGCGCTCCGGGTCGGGCTGCCCTCGTGGGCAACGAGGTCGAGGGACGACGAGGGCAACTGGCCCACCGTGCGCAGGAGGTCGTAGTGGTCACGCGGGGTGAGGCGGTGGCCGAGCTCGGTTCGCACCTCGTCCGGCCCGAGCGCCTCGACGAGCGCGTCGTAGTGGTCGGCGAAGATCGCCTGGACGGACGGGGTGGAGAGGAACTCGCCCGTAGGCTGGCGCAGCTGGGCGGACAGCTGGTCGAAGGCCCACCAGAACCGGTAGGCGAGGACCGGCTGCAGCGACGGGCTCTTCTTGAGGAAGATGGCGCAGGACTCGGTGTGGAGGTCGAGCGACTGGGAGACGATCTCGGCACGCCCCTTCTGGACGCCGTAGAGGGTCTCGCGCTCGCAGAAGTAGTTGGCGTCGTGCACCCGGTAGGCCGACAGGGGCAGGTCGATGAGGGCCGAGCCGCCGAACAGGTGGCAGATCGGGTTGAGGTAGTTGTCGGCCGCCCGCATCCACCGCCCCCCCGGGGGCACGTCCTGGACCAGGTCGAGCACGCTGCGCCGGTACATGTTCGAGGTCCCCGGCCCCCAGACCCATCCACCCCCGGACTCGTGCACGCGGACGGCGCGGGACAGCTCGTGGTACTGCTCGTCGGACACCGTGGCGACACGGAGGGCGGCCTCCCGACGGCGGAGGCCCCGTGCCCGGGTGGGCGCGACCTGGCTGAACGTCTCGTAGTGCCCGGTGAGGGCCCGTCCCACGGCATCCATCTCCACGATGTTGCTGGACGTCAGCGCGACGTTGGACGGGAGGGCCAGGTGGGCCTGGACGTGGAAGGACGCGAACTCGGGGCTGAGGACGTCGTCGGAGTCGATGATGCTGACGAAGTTGCCGCCGGTGTGCGGGAGCGCGCGCATGACGCCACCGAGTTGGCCCAGGTTCTCGTCGACGTGGAGCACGGTGAACCGCCCGTCCCCCTCCACGTGCCGCTCGATGACCTCGCGGCTGGCGTCGGTGGACGCGTTGTCGAGGACGACCACCTCGAGCTCCGGGTAGTCCTGTCGGCGGATCGAGTCGATCGTGGCACCGATGTAGTCGGCGTAGTTCCAGTTCACGACGATCAGGGAGACGAGAGGAAGCACCACCTCGCTGTCCACCAGGGCCGCCCGGTCTTCGACTGTCATGGGATGGGTCGCCTCCTTCCGTCTGGACCGCGCCCGGCCCGGCGGCCACGGAGTCAGACGTTCCATCGGAGGGGCCGGCACGCCAGATCATTGCGCACCGGCGTCGAGCCCGTGGACCGTCCGACGGCAGGCGGCGGGCCGGCGACCCGGACGGCAGGTGGGCTTCCGGATCGGAACCCCGGAGACCCCGCCCCACCCGTGGGTAGGATCGTCGCCCATGACCCCGCCCGGCCTGCCCCAGCCTCCGCCCACCGGTGCCTCGGCCCTCCCGGCCGGCACCTACGAGGGGGCTGTCGTGTTGGTGACCGGCGGCGGCACCGGACTGGGCAAGTCGATCGCCACCGAGTTCGCCCGACTCGGCGCGTCGGTGGCCGTGGTGAGCCGTGACGAGGCACACCGGGCGGCCGGCGTGGCGGCCGTCGAGGGTGCGGGCGGCCGAGCCCTCGGTGTGGCCTGCGACATCCGCGACGCCGATGCGGTGGCTGCGGCGTTCGACGCCGTGGAGGAGGGCCTCGGCCCCGTCGACCACCTGGTCAACAATGCGGCCGGCAACTTTCCGGTGCCCGCCGAGGACATGAGTCCCAACGCCTGGCGCACGGTCGTCGACATCGTCCTGAACGGGACCTTCCTGTGCTCGCGCGAGTTCGCCCGACGGGCCATCACGGTGGGCCGGGACGGCTCGATCGTCAACGTCGGGGCGTCCTACGCCTGGACCGGCGGACCCGGATTCGCCCACTCGGCCGCGGCCAAGGCGGGGGTCAAGAACATGGTCGAGACGCTGTCGGTCGAGTGGGCGCCTTACGGCATCCGGGTCAACGGCCTGGTGCCCGGGCTCATGCCCCACGAGGACGAGGTCGCCGCCATCGCCGCCGTGCCCGGCAAGTACGAAGGCCAGGACGACCGGGTGCCGGCGGGTCGGGTCGGGTATCCGAGGGAGCTGGCCTGGGCGGCCACCTACCTGTGCTCGCCGTATGCCTCCTACATCTCCGGCCACTCGCTGGTGGTCGACGGCGCCAACTGGCAGCGACGCCACACCGTCCAGCCCCCGTTCACACCGATCCGCGAGCAGCTCGGCCGGGGCGCCTTCGGCGAGCCCGCTCCGGCGCGCTGAGTGCCGGACCCCCGTCACGAGCCGAGGAGCCATCCATGACCGATCCCCGTGTCACCAGTGCCACCGACACCCGTCCGCCGCTGACCGACGCCGAGCGCGACCTGGTCCGACTCGAGGTGGACGGCCCTGTCGCCGTGATCACCAACAACCGCCCCGAGAAGCACAACGCCATGAGCGACGAGATGGACCGCCGCCTGTGGGAGGTCCTGGCCGAGGTCCACGAGATGCCGGACCTGCGGGCGATCGTCTGGCGGGGTGAGGGCAAGAGCTTCTCCTCGGGTCGGGACACCGGTCAGATCGGCCTCCGGGTCGAGGACATCTCCGACCTCGAGTTCATCGAGCGCGGCCACCGGCCGACGCAGATGTTCCTCACCATGCCGTGCCCGATCATCTGCGCCCTGAAGGGCTGGGTCATCGGGGGCGCCTTCGAGCGGGCGCTCCTGTGCGACATCCGGATCGCCGCGGTCGGGACGCGGATGATGCTCCCCGAGGTGGTCCACGGGGTGATCCCCGACTCGGGTGGGGTCGCCCGGCTGTTCCAGATGGCGGGTCACGGGCTAGCGGCCGACCTCGCCCTCACCGGCCGGGTGATGACCGCCGAGGAGGCCCACGGCCACGGGGTCGTCAGCCGCCTGGTGGCCGACGAGACCGAGCTCGACGCCGTGGCGCTGTCGATGGCCGAGACGATCGCCGCGGCACCCGCCTTCACCGTCAAGATGGCCCGGCGGACGATCTCGAGCCTCGGCCGGGACGAGGTCCAGCGGTCCATCGACGAGGAGGCGGTGGCCCAGTCCCTGGTCTTCGCGTCCTCCGACTACGCCGAGATGAAGGCCGCCCGGGCGGCGGACCGGGCCCCCCGTTACCGCCGCCGCTGAGCCGGTCTCCGGCCGCCCCGGGTCGGTCGGTCGCCGGTCGGGACCGGGTAGAACGGACGGCGCCGTCCACCCCAGGGAGAGCCCATGACCGACACCGCCCGCACCCCGAAGCCCGTCCGCTCGAGCGGCACCTTCACCCTCGGCGCCGGGTCCGACGCCGCCACCACCGTCCATCGGCTCGGCTACGGCGCCATGCAGATCTGCGGGCCGGGCGTGTGGGACGAGCCGGACGACCGGGCCGGGTGCATCGCCGTGCTGCGCCGCGCCGTCGACATGGGCGTCGACCTCATCGACACCGCCGACTCCTACGGACCCGAGGTGAGCGAGCGGCTCATCTTCGAGGCCCTCCACCCCTACCCCGAGGGCCTCGTCATCGCCACCAAGGCGGGGCTCACCCGCCAGGGACCGGGCCAGTGGCTGCCCGTCGGCCGGCCGGAGTACCTCCGCCAGCAGTGTGAGCTCAGCCTCCGGCGACTGGGGGTGGAGCGCATCGACCTGTTCCAGCTGCACCGCATCGACGCCAAGGTGCCGTCCGAGGAGCAGTTCGGCCTCCTCGCCGACCTCGTCGCCGAGGGCAAGGTGCACCAGGTGGGCCTGTCCCAGGTGACGGTGGCGGAGCTGGAGGCGGCCCGCGCCGTGGTCCCCGTGGCCTCGGTCCAGAACCTCTTCAACCTGACCAACCGCAGCTCCGCGGACGTGCTGAGCCACTGCGAGGATGCGGGGATCGGGTTCATCCCGTGGTTCCCGGTGGCGTCGGGGGCCCTGTCCGGTCCGGACACCGCCATGGGATCCGTCGTCGCCGAAACGGGGGCGACGCCCACCCAGGTGGCCCTGACGTGGCTGCTCCACCGGTCCCCGGTGATGCTGCCCATCCCGGGGACGAAGTCGGTCGCCCACGTCGAGGAGAACTGCGAGGCGGCGACCCTGCAGCTCAGCGAGGCCCAGATGGCCGCGCTCGACGCCATCCACGACGCCAGCTGAGCGGCAGCGGCGCCCTGGTCAGCGGGGGCCGAACACCACCGGGGCCGACTTCACCCCGGCGATGACCGGGGAGGCGGTGCGGACGACCTCACCCGCCGGGGTGATGGAACCGAACCGCTCGAGCAGCTCCTCGAGCAGGATCCGGCCCTCCACCCGGGCCAGGACGGCGCCGATGCAGAAGTGGGCGCCGAACCCGAAGGCCACGTGCGGGTTCGGGTCGCGCCCGCAGTCGAACGTGTCGGCGGTGGGACCGAAGGCGGCCTCGTCGCGGTTGGCCGAGGCGTAGAGCATCAGCACCGGGTCACCGGATCCGAGCGTCCGTCCGCCGAGGTCGACCTGGCGCGTGGTGGTGCGCATGAAGGCCACGACCGGGGTCGTCCACCGCAGCATCTCCTCGACGG
>CAZULR010000005.1:0-31273 GCA_964621235.1 uncultured Acidimicrobiaceae bacterium | reverse complement strand
TTGGCCCCGGGGTGGTAGAGCAGGGCCATCTCGGTGGCCGAGGCCACCACACCGAGGAGGGACACCCCCAACAGCAGCTCGATGCCCCGGTCGAACCGCCGGCCCAGGTGGAGCACGGCCACCACCACCAGGGGCCACACCAGGTAGAACTGCTCCTCGACGGCCAGTGACCAGGTGTGGGTGAGCGGTGACACGGCCCCGGTCGCCACGAAGTAGTTGCCGGAGGCCGCGATCTGCCACCAGTTGGAGAAGTAGAACAGCGCCGACAGGTCGGCCATGCGCAGGTTGGGGTAGAGCCCGGCCGGATAGGCGAAGCGCACCACCAGGGTGACCACCACCAGCACCACCAGCAGGGCGGGCAGCAGCCGCCGGGCCCGGCGCAGCCAGAAGGCACCGAGTCGGATGCGGGCGGCCCGGGCCCACTCGCCGAGCAGCAGGCCGGTGATGAGGTAGCCGGACAGGACGTAGAAGATGTCCAGGCTGAAGAAGCCGCCCTGCAGCCAGCCCACCCCGAAGTGGTAGCCCATGATGATGAGCAGGGCGAAGGCCCGCAGGCCGTCGAGGGCCAGGACCCGGCTCTTCCCGGTGGCCGAGGTGCGCGTGTGGGCGGGCCGACCGGCCGCGTGGGCGCGGGGCGCTCCGGTTGCCCTCGGTGTCATGTGCTGGAGTCTGGCACCCCGCCGCCGGGCGCCTCCGTCAGCGGACGCCTGGCGGACGGAATTGGACGCTCACCCGGGGACCGACGGGCCGCGCCGTCTTGGGCACGGCGTGCTGCCAGGAGCGCTGGCAGCTCCCGCCCATGACGAGCAGGTCGCCGCCCCCCAACGTGAACGTGCGGGTCCGTCCACCACCGTGGGTGGGCCGGAGGTGCAGTCGACGCGGCCAGCCGAGCGAGAGTATGGCCACCAGGGTGTCCCCGCTCGCCCCGCGGCCGATGGTGTCGCCGTGCCAGGCCACGCTGTCGCGGCCGTCCCGGTAGAGGCACAGCCCGACGGTCGCCAACTCCCCGCCGGGTTGACCCCGGTAGTGGCCGGCGAGGGCCGACCTGGCCCGTTCCAGTAGGGGGTGGGGCGCAGTGGCGCCGGTGCCGTAGTGGGCCACGAGCCGGGGCACGGCGACGGTGCGGTCGTACATGACCCGTTCGTCCGACCGCCAGGGGACCCCGGCGACGAGCGCCTCGAACAGCAGGTCGGACCGCTCCACCCAGCCGGGAAGATGGTCGACCCAGGCGCCGTCGCCGAGCGGGATCCTGCGCAGGGCGCCGTCCAGCGGCCGGAGACCCGGCTCGGATCCCGTGTCGAAGAGGGAGCCCTGGAGGACGGCCACTGCTGCATGCTAGCGAACAGACGTTCGTATGGCCAGAGGTGGCGGTCGGAGCACGCCGCCCCATCGCGACCGCACGGTGGAACGGGGGTCGGGACGGACGCGGGGCAGGTGACCGTCGCACGCCCGTAACGTGACGGGGTGCGCCTGGGGGGACGACGGATGGAGGGACGACCGACCGACGACGGATCCGGCGCGGGCCCGCGACCGACGGAGGGCACCGACCCGGAGCCGGCCCACCAAGCCACGGAAGGGGAGATCGAGTCCGGGGTCGAACTGCTGGTCGAGGATGCGATCGTCGACGGCGACCAGCCGGTCGGACGCGGTGGCGCCAGGGCGGCGTTCTCCTATCCGACGTTCCGTCGGGTGTACATCGGGGCGCTGCTGTCCAACATCGGCAGCTGGATGCAGACGGTCATCCTCGGAGCGTTCCTCTACCACCAGACCGGTTCGGCGACGTACGTCGCCCTCGGAACGCTTGCCCAGCTCGGACCGCTCCTCCTGTTGTCCATCCCCGGTGGGGCCGTCGCCGACCGTTTCGACCGCCGCACGGTGCTGGTGGTCGTCAGCTTGGAACAGCTCGCCTTCTCCCTGGCGATCGCCGCGCTGGTCGCCCGCTCCTCCCCGAACATCGCGCTCCTGCTCGGCTGCATCCTGGCGATCGGCATCGGGCAGGCGGTCTACGCCCCCGCCTACTCGGCCCTGATCCCGACGCTCGTCGACCGCAAGGACATGGCCGGGGCGATCTCCCTCAACTCGGCGAACATGAATCTCTCGAGGGTCATCGGCCCGGCCATCGGCGGGGTCCTCTACGCCAAGGTCGGCGCGTCCTGGGTGTTCGTGGGCAACGCGGTCACCTACCTCTTCATCATCGGCGCGCTGTGGGGCCTGCGCCTGCCGCGGGCACCCGTCGAGGTGGGGGAGGGTCGTGTCCAGCGGCTGCTCGGGGGGATCCGGGCCGCCCGACGTGACCGGGTCGTCTCCCGATGCCTGACCACCATGGTGCTGTTCTCGTTCTTCTGCCTTCCCATCGCCGTCCTGATGCCGGTGCTCGCCCACACCAACCTGGGCCTCGACGAGGACTCGGTCGCCTACGGGCTGCTCTACGCGGCGTTCGGTCTGGGGGCGGTCGTCGGGGCCCTGTCCATCGGGACCTTCCTCGTCGAGCGGGACCTGGCCACCCTGGTCCGCCTCGGGCTGGCGGGCTTCGCGGTCTCGTTGGCGGCATTCGGGCTGATCCGGCAGCCGGCGTTCGCCTACCCGGCGGCGTTCCTCGTCGGCGTCTGCTACTTCGGGACGGTGACGTCGCTGTCGACCGTGCTGCAGCAGCGGCTCGACGACGCCGTCCGGGGCCGGGTGATGGCCCTGTGGATCATGGCGTTCGGCGGCACGGTGCCCATCGGCGCGATCGTGGCCGGGCCGCTCAGCGACCTGGTTGGCATCACCGGCGTCCTGCTGGGCGGGGCGGTGGTCGCCGCCCTGCTGGCCGTGTTCGCCAGGCTGGCACCGTAGCCGCGAGCTCCTTCACAAACAGGGGCGCGTCGGCCGTCGCGGCGCTCGCCCTCCACGGCCACCTGCGAAGGGAGAGGCAGGCGGTTAGGCCCGGGTCTTCCGGGTAGCACTCCGGCATGGCTGACAGATCACCGGAGCGGCGGCGCGCATCAGCGGAGCCACCCACCGCACGCTTTCTGTCGCGGGTGGCCCCCCGTCTGGCGCTGGTCGCCGCGCCATCCGACGGCCACCTCGCCGACCGGCTGGAAGCCGAACTGGCCCGACCGTCGTCGTCGCTCGCCGGCCTGCGGGGCGCCGAGCCGACGGACGAGCGCGACGCCGCACTGACGCTCCTACGCGTCCACGACCTGCACGTGGGACCGTTCGCGGAGCTTGCGGCAGGCCCCAACCGGCAGCACCATCCGGTGATCGCCGACCTCGAGTGGCGCCTCGAGGCCGCCTTCCTGGAGCGGCTCCAGGGCCTCGACGACGGACGGGCCTGGGACCTGCCGAGCGATCCCGTGGAGGCGCTGCGGGCGATCCAGGCCGTCGACCGGTTCCCCCCGCTCTACCGGTGGCTGGCCGAGGCGGCGGACGGGCGGGAGCTGCGGGTCTTCCTGGAGTTGGAGGGCGGACCCGACGGGGGCTTCGGCGATCTGGTCGCGCACGGCCAGCTCGGGGTCGACAGTGGGGCGAAGGTGGAGGTCGCCCGCGACTGCTGGGACGAGATGGGACGAGGGGACGGGTCCCGGGTCCACACGGTGCTCCACCGCAAGATGGCCGCGTCGCTCGGTCTCCGCCGTCCGGCGCGGAGTGAGCAACCGACCGCCTGCCTCGAGCGCACGCTCCTCGGGTCCACGCTGGCGACGAACCGCTGGCTCCAGCCGGAGATGGTCGGAGCCCTCGGCCTCATCGAGCTCCAGGCTGGCCCGCGCTGGCGCGCCGTGGTCGCCGCACTCCGACGGACCGGCGCGCCCGCGGCCTCCCTGTCGTTCTACGAGGAGCACGCCCGGGTGGATCACCGGCACGGGCGCACCTGGTTGGACCAGGCGGTAGCTCCCCTCGCCGCCCAGTCCCCCGAGCTGGCCTGGCGCATCATCCGCGGCGCCCGCTGGCGTTCGACGGTGAACGCCGGTTTCCTCGAGGCCGCGCAGTGGCTCCTGGTGGCCGACGCGTCGACGTCACTGCCCGGACGCGGGGCACCGCGTGGTGTCGCCAGCGGACCCGCCGGTCGCCGGATCAGCCGACTCCACCCGCGATGAGCAGCGAGGGGTGGGACGCGCCGACCGCGGACCCGACACGCGGAACACGGGACGAGACCCCGGCCGCGCCGGTGCCGGCCGCGGTGGATGTACCGGTCGGACCCACGGATGCCGGGTCAGGAGCTGCGGTTGACGTCGACCGGTCGGCGGGCATTATGGCGCCCACCCGTGCCAGTGGCGCGTGGACGGCGGCCGTGGGGGCGACCGTCCTGCTGCTCGCGCTGGCGATCTTCGTCGGACAGAACACGCAGCGAGCCGCGATCACCTTCCTCGCGTGGCACGGACAGGCTCCGATCTCGGTGCTCCTGCTGGTCGCCTGCGTCGCCGGCGCCGGACTGGTGGCGGTCGTGGGCGTGGCGCGGATCCTGCAACTGCACCACCGTGACGGGCTCCGGGGCGCACGGGCGCACCGGAGCAGGACGGGGGACGGTGGCGGTTTCCGGACGGAACGCGGCGGGTAGTTCCCGCGGATGGAGATCGGGTACACCCTCATGGGTGAGCAGTCGGGTCCGAAGGACCTCGTGCGCGACGTCCGGGAGGCGGAGGTGGCTGGCTTCGACTTCGCAGTCGCTTCGGATCACGCCTTTCCCTGGCTGGACACACAGGGGCATTCGCCGTATGCGTGGTCGGTCCTCGGGGCGGCGGCGCAGGCGACCGAACGCATCCCGCTGATGACGTTCGTGACCTGTCCGATCCGCCGGTACCACCCTGTGGTGGTCGCCCAGAAGGCGGCGACGATGCAGCTCCTGTCGGATGGCCGGTTCACGCTCGGGCTCGGGGCCGGCGAACTCCTCAACGAGCATGTCGTGGGTGGGGGATGGCCCAGCGTGGACGTGCGCCACCGGATGCTGCGTGAGGCCGTCGAGATCATTCGCGCGTTGCTCGAGGGGGGCTACGTGCACTACCAGGGGGCCTTCTACGACCTGGATTCCGCCCGCGTGTGGGACCTGCCGGAGGGCGGGGTGCCCATCGGGCTCGCCATCTCCGGCTCGGCGTCCGCCCGATTGGCGGGCGAACTGGCCGACGCCATGATCGCCACGGAGCCCGACCCTGCACTCGTGTCCTTGTTCGACGAGGCGGGCGGGGACGGCAAGCCTCGCTACGGTCAACTGGCCGTCTGCTTCGATACCGACCTGGACGCGGCGCGGACGAGGGCGTGGGAGCAGTTCCGGTGGTTCTCGGCAGGCTGGAAGGTGAATGCCGAGTTGCCGGGAACGAGCGCATTCGCGGCTGCATCCGATGCAATCCGTCCCGAGGACGTGGCCGCTTCGATCCCCTGCGGATCCGACGTCGACGCCGTGCTCGAGGCGGTGGATCGGTTCGCCGACGCCGGATACAGCCATCTCGCTCTCGTGCAGGTGGGTGGCGAGCACCAGGGGCCGTTCATCGAGTGGGCTGCGGACGGGCTGCTGGAACGAGCCCGCGCCGCCAGGTCCGGACCGGCGGAGCATTCCTCGGAATAGTCCACCTTGATCCGGGAATGGTCGACGCGGGCGGACGGCACCGTGCCGCCGCCCGTACCGATGAGGAGTGCAGACGATGGGTGAGTTCCTGACGGATGTGGCGACGTTGCGCGAACAGGCGCGGGCCCACATGGACCGGGGCTCGGTGACCGATGCCTACGGGGCCGACCGGGAGCGCGTGGTCGACGTCCTGAACCAGGCACTGGCCACCGAGCTGGTGTGCGTCCTTCGCTACAAGCGGCACTACTTCACCGCCCAAGGGGTCAATGCGCAGGCCGCCGCGGCGGAATTCCTCCAGCATGCGACCGAGGAGCAGGGCCACGCCGACATGATCGCCGCCAGGATCACCCAACTTCGGGGCGAGCCCGACTTCGATCCGGACACGCTCGCGCGCCGCAGCCACGCTGAGTACGACGCATCCGACGACCTGGCGGCCATGCTGCGCGAGGACCTGGTGGCCGAGCGCGTGGCGATCGCCTCCTACAGCGAGATCATCGCCTGGCTCGGATCCGGTGACCCGACGACCCGGAGGATGATCGAGGAGATCCTGGCCATCGAGGAGGAGCACGCCGAGGACCTCCTGACCCTGTTGGAGGGAGTGGGGACCGAGGTCGCCTCGGCGCGGTGATGACCGGCAGGGGGCGGTCGTCGGCCGCCCCCTGCACCCGGTCGAGCGGACACGGTGGGTGGGCCGTGCCGGCCGTCAGCGGGTGTCGTCGGGACTGCGGAGCGCGTCGCGGACGCGATCGGCGACTGCGGTGACCGGACCGACGACCAGGTTGCCCGGTGGGGAGTCCGGCGCGTGGGGATGGGGGTGGCTGGGCGCACTCCGGTGTGCCCGCTGGTACCCGTCCGCCAGCAGCGCCCGGTCCTCGACCGACGTCGCCCCGCGCAGATAGGGGAACACCTCGTTCTCCTCGGCGTGGGCGTGACGCCGGACGGCGGTGCCGAGCTCGTCGAAGCGGTGCCCGAAGGCGTCACCCATGACGTCGAGCCGCTCCATCGAGCGCAGCAGTGTCTTGACGTCGGCCTGCTCCCCGATGCGGGCGTCGGCCTGGGCCACTCCGGCGTCGCCGAGTTTGCGGAGGAACGGGTAGACCGTGACCTCCTCGGCCACCTCGTGCCGGACGAGTGTCGTGGTGAGCTGGCGGAAGAGCCCTTCCCGGCGCTCGATCCCGAGGTCCCGGTCGAAGCTGTCGAGCAGGTGCGCCACCGTGCGGTGGTCGTCGAGCAGCAGGTCGAGGATGTCCGCCCGGCCCTGTCCGGCAGTGGTCATCGGCGTCTCCTTGTCGCGGTTGCCATCTCCGATGGGTACCCGGTGGCCTGTGCGGCAAACGACACCCGCTCCACAGCCGGGAGGCCGCGCAATCCCGCCGGGCCGGAGCTCCGGTCAGCGGCCGGGGCCGGCGGGCCCGGACTCAGCCACCCTGCTCGGAGCGGAAGGCCTCGACCCATGCACGCGGCACCCGGTCGGGCACCACCACGTCGACGGGGGCCCCGTCCGGCCGGATCTCCGGATCGGGGACGCGGGTCGACCGCCGGTCGATCCGCTGGAACAGCCAGCAGAGGCCGGCCGCGTACGACATCATGCCGATGATGACGAGTATGCCCATGAGCGTCCCTCCGCTTCCGGTCGAACGAGATCCTGTGTGACTGCGGACATCGTCACCCTCCTGGCCCCGCTCCGGACAGGGTCCTTGGTCCCTCAGGGCGGAGGAGCCTTCGGCCCGCGTGGGGTGCCGGTCAGAAGGCAGGGTCGCGTTCGAGCGGGCAGGTCATGCAGTGGGAGCCGCCCCGGCCGCGGCCGAGCTCGAAGCCCTCGATGGTGATGACCTCGATCCCGACCTTGCGGAGTGCGGTGTTCGTCCCCGTGTTGCGCTCGTAGGCGACGACGACGCCGGGCTCGAGCGCGACGACATTGTTGCCGTCGTCCCACTGCTCCCGTTCGGCCTCGAAGTGGTCGCCGCCGGTGGGGACGGTGCGCAGGGGGCCGGTGCCCAGGGCGGCGGCCATCGCCTCGACCAGCGTGCCGGACTGTTCCTCGACCACGAGGTCCTCGGGGGAGGCCCCGGGGCGGATCCGCCACGTGCGGGCACCGCCGACGACCTCCGGGAACATTGTGACCAGGTCCCGGTCGCACATCGTGATCACGGTGTCGAGGTGCATGTAGCTGCGTGACTTCGGCAGGTGCACCGCCAGGACCTGGATCGCCGAGCCGGCGCGGAACAGCGCCCGGGCGATGTAGAGCACCGCCTGGGGGGTGGTGCGCTCACCCATGCCGATCATCACGGTGCCGTTGCCGATCGGCTGGACGTCGCCCCCCTCGACGTGGCACTGCCCCCAATCCTCGTCGGCGCCACCGAGCCAGATCGGGAACTCCTTTGCGGCGAACATCGGGTGGAAGCGGTAGATGGCCTCGACGATCATCGACTCCGGCTTGCGGGCCGGCTTCGTCATGGGATTGACCGTGACCCCGTCGAAGATCCAGCACGACGGGTCGCGCTGGAAGAGGAAGTTCGGGAGGGGTGGGAGGAGCATGGTGTTCGGATCGGCCGCCTGCCACACCAGGCCCAGGTCGGCGTCGACCTCGGCGCGGGTGATCCCGCCGATGAGGAACTCGGCCACCAGTGCCGGGTCCGCCTCGGACACCCAGGACTGGGCGCGCTCGGCGGCGGTGATGCCCACCTGGCGTTCGGTCAGGACGTGGGAGCAGACCCAGTCCCGCGCCGCCGGACCGGCCAGGGCTTCGGCCAGGAGCGTCTCGGCCTCGTAGACCTCCACGCCCCGCTCGCGCATGACCTCGCAGAACGCGTCGTGTTCGCGCTTGGCCTGGCTGACCCAGAGCACGTCGTCGAACAGGAGGTCCTCGGCGTTGGATGGGGTGAGCCGGGTGTGCTCGAGTCCCGGGCGGTGGACCATCACCTTGCGGAGTAGCCCCACTTCGGAATGGACGCCGAGTGCCATGACAGGTCTCCTTCGCTGGATGGGTGAGCGTGGCTGCCTGGCGTCGCCGCCGTCCGATGGGTCCCGCCCCGAGGGGCCGTGGCGTCGTTCCCAGACAGTCCGGGCGCCGGGCCCCTCGGCCGGCACGGGTGACGCGGCCTCCCCTCAGGTCCATTATCGGAGGGCCGCAGGGCCCTCGGAAGGGCCATAGGTCACCTGCCCAGGGGCCGCTGCGGCCCGATCTCACCGGGCCGGGCGAAAGCGCGGGTTACTGCGCGCGGTATCCGCCAGCCCGCGACACCCCCCCGGTAGGGTTCGGCCATGGCCCGACCGAAGATCTACGAGGAGCGTCGCGTGGCCACGGCGGTCCGGCTGCCGGTCTCCGTGCACGCCGAGCTGCAGCGGCTGGCGCGCTCCCGTGACGTCTCGGTCAACTACGTGATCACCCGGGCCGTCGAGGAGCTACTGGCGAACTCGCCCGGACTCGACGACGGCACCTCCCTGTCGGTCCGCCCTCGGTCGATGGGGCGGAGCGCATGACGGCCTCGACGGCGCCCGAGGAGCCGATCCGCCGCCTGCGCCGACCGACGGCGACCGCCGCCTTCGGATCGTCCCGACGCGAGAGCCACGACGCGTCCGCCTTCTACGACCGGTTCGTGCCGCCCGAGGTGTCGGCGGACATCACCGTCGCCCCTCCGGCCGAGCGTGACGTCATCCACCTCCACGACGCGCGGGACATGGGCGCGGTGGCCTCGAACTCGGTCGCGCTGGTGGTGACGTCTCCCCCGTACTTCGCCGGCAAGGAGTACGAGGAGAGCCTGGGGGAGAACGGGGTCCCGGGCTCCTACTTCGAGTACCTGGCCCTGCTGCGCGACGTGTTCGCGGAGTGCGTGCGGGTACTCGAGCCGGGCGGCCGGATCGCCGTCAACGTGGCCAATCTCGGCCGGCGACCGTACCGGTCGCTCGCCGGGGACGTCACTGAGATCCTCCAGGACCTGGGAATGCTGCTCCGGGGTGAGGTCGTCTGGTGGAAGGGGCGGGCCGCCGGCGGATCGTGCGCCTGGGGCACGTTCCAGCGACCCAGCAACCCGGTCCTACGCGACGTGACGGAGCGGATCGTGATCGCCAGCAAGGGTCGGTTCGACCGTGCGCTCACCCCCAGGCAGCGGTTGGACGGGGGCCTCCCCTCGACGGCGACCATCTCCCGGGACGAGTTCCTCGAGGCGACCACCGACCTGTGGGAGATCGCACCGGAGAGCGCCACCCGGGTCGGGCACCCCGCCCCGTTTCCCGTCGACATCCCCAAGCGGCTCATGGAGCTCTACACCTACGAGGAGGACCTCGTCCTGGACCCCTTCATGGGCTCCGGCAGCACCTCCATCGCGGCCCTCCGGACGGGCCGGCACTATGTCGGCTTCGACACCGATCCCGAGTACGTCGGGCGCGCCGAGGCGCGGATCGCGCTGGAGCGCGAGCGCCTGGGCACGAGCGCCGGCACGTCGGCCTTCCGGGTCCAGCTCCCCGCCGTCCCAACGGCCGACGAGGACGAAGGCTTCCAGGCCCGGGCCGTGCGGGAGGGACGACTCGCCAAGGACCTCGCCAGGGTGGTGCTCGAGGAGTGCGGCTTCGAGGACATCCGGTCGGGGGTGAGGCCGCCGGGGCTCGGTATCGAGCTCAACTTCCTCGCCACGGACCGGAACGGTGACGACTGGGCGTTCGACGTGTCCGGAGCCTTCACGTCGAACCGGTCGGGCCTGATGCGGACGGACACGCTGTGGAAGGCGCTGGGCCAGGCGGCCGTCCTGCACCAGGCGGACCCCACCCTGCCGTTTGTGCTGCTGACGACCGACGCCCCCCGGAAGGGCAGCGCCGGCTCCACGGCCCTCCACGTCGTCCTGGGGGTGCACAAGCCGGTGTTCGACCTGATCGAGCTCCTCGACCCGGTCGCCCAGGCGCGACTCAAGGGGTATGCCGAGCGAGGGCGCGGCACCGGCTGAATGCCGTCCGACCGGACGCTCGTCACGGAGCTCGCCACGGCGCTCGGCATGGTGGGCGCCCCGGACATCCAGGCGGCGCTGGCCGTCAGGCCGACGTCGCTCTCGGCCCTCGACGCGGCGACGTGGTGCCGCCTGCGCGAACTCTTCGCCTCCGGGCTCCACGCCGACGGCTTCGCCAACGGGTTCGCCAACGGGCGGGCCTTCCTGGCGGCCGACGACGCGCTCGCCGGGCGGGTCCCCCAGCGGATCGAGTGGACGGGCGGGCGCAAACTCCCGGGCGACGAGGCCGTCCCGCTGGACCTGCGAATCGACCACGTCTACCTGGTGAGCTGCAAGTACCTCTCCAAGGTGCTGCAGAACGCCGGTCCGGCCCGGCTGGCGGAGGGGCTGCTGACCTTCCGGCACCTCGACGACCGGCGTGACTGGTACGAGCGGGTCGCACCCGTCGAGTACCAGGCCCTCTACCGTGCGTGCCTCGACGAGCTGGGGGACCACGGGTTCCCCAGCCGGGTCACCGAGCTCGACGTCGCCGGGCGGGGGCGGCTCTCGACGCTGCTCGACGGCCGGACCTGGCCCGACGGGACGCAGGACGCGCACCGCGACTTCTGCCGCGCCGTCAGCACGGAGACGGCCCGGATCTGGAACGGCTCGCTCCGCCCACCCGACCGGGAGGCCATGCTCTGGCGGCTGCTGCGGATCGGATCGGCGCCCTACTACGTGCTCGGCAACGACGGTCGGGACTCCATGCTGCTGCGCGTCGACACGCCGTGGGACTGGCGCCAGAACTTCCGCCTGGAGAGCTTCACGGTCGTGGCGCAGGACTTCGGGCAGCCGCGGGTCGGCTGGTCGGCCCGCTATCTCGACCGGCGCGACGGGGCCCAGCGCGAGGTGCGGGGGCACGTGCAGGTGCGATGGAGCCACGGCCGGTTCCGGCAGCGGCCGGAAGCCAAGGTCTACCTGGACACCCCCCACGCCGAGGTCCCGGGCTACCACCCCCTGTGACGGCGGCCCGCAGGCCCGGCCGACGCCCACCGTCAGCCGGTGGCGACCCGAGACTCCGTCAGGCGCCCCGGCCGGCCCGGTTCCACCACGCCGGGTCCTCGGCCGCCTGGCCGCCCAACCACGTGAAGTGGCGGGCTGCCGAGAAGCGCTGGAGCGGAAAGGTGGCCAGCCCCACGAGCGCCCAGCGCCGCCGTCCCCGGGGGATGTCGACGAGCAGGGAGAGGGCGGCCGTCGCTCCCCACGCGTAGAGGATGGTGTTGTAGGTGGAGAGGCCGACGCCGTCCAGCCCCTCGGCCTCGGCGAGCACCGGGAGTCCGAGCCGGTTGCGGCGGAGGGGCCACAGCACGAAGTGGACCGCGGTACCCGCCAGGGCGGCTCCGGACCACGTGGCGAGGATCCGGTCCCACCGGCCGGTCCGACGCGACGCCAGGACGAGCCACACCGGCAGCTGCAGGCCCCAGAACACCCCGGATCCGGTCAGCCCGAGCTCCGGCTGCAGGACGAGGCCGACGCCGTTGCCCAGCTCGAATCCGTGGTGGGCGGCGGTGAGCGCGGCGGTCGCCATTGCCCAGGGGTGCGCGGGCCCGGCGGGCCCCTTCGTGGATTCCATGCGCACAATCTGGCACGGCGACGGTCGCCGGCACCTCCCGGGTGACCGGGTACGCGATTGACAATGCCGTGAACCGGACACTAAATGGCAGCGTGATCCCATCATCCGAACGCAGGCTGCAGTCCCGTGCCGACCGGCGCGACGCGTTCCTCGAGGCCACCCGCCAGCTGATCGAGGAGCGCGGGATCGATTCGCTGACCGTCAAAGCGGTTGCGGATCGGGTCGACGCCGCCGTGGGCACGCTCTACACCTACTTCCCGTCCAAGGGCGCGCTGATCGCCGCCCTCCAGGTCGAAGCCATCGGACAGCTCGATGCCGCCTACACTCGGGCGGCCGACCACCTGGACCTCGACCTGGCGGCGCGGGGCACCGACGTCGAGACCGCCACGGTGGCCAGGCTTGTCGCCTTCGGACGCTCCCTCATCGCCGTCGCCGACGTACTTCCCGACGCGTTCCGGCTCCAGCAGCGGCTCCTCCACGACCGGGCCGACTACGACGATCACGACCTCGCGCTGGTGGTGCCGGCGGCGTTCGCCGTACTGGCCCGGCCCGAGCGCCTACTGCGTGACGCGGTCGCGCTCGACCTGCTCGACGGGGGGGACGCTTTCGACCGCACCATCGCCTGGGTGGCCGGCATCAACGGCGTCCTGACCCTCGGGGCGCTCACGTGGTCGGGCACCGAGGGCCTCGCGCTCGCGTCCCTGGCCGACACGCTCCACCTCAGCCTCCTCCGTGGCTGGGGCGCGAGGCCCGGACTCCTGGCCGCCGCCGACGCACTCGTGCCCCTCGACCACATGGAGGTCCTCCTCCGCGTCGACGGTCGCTGACCTCCCGGCACCGGAATCGGTGGAGCTCCTGCGCCGCGCCTTGTTCCGTCACCCGTTGCCGCGGCCTGTCCGAAGGCCGACGGTCGGCTTCGCCGGCCGCCCTCCGATGCGGCAGCGGTAACGACAGCATCCGCGGTGCGGAGGAGTCCATCCGGGCGACGTCGGATCGATGGGGCGGTCGCCCAGGATCGACACCTGTCCGCCCGTCTGGCAAGGTGGCCGCCACCGGAGGGGTCGAAACGCGGGAGCGGCGGTCGACCGCCGCTCCCGGACAGGGGGAGGGACTGATGGACGTGGAGCGCGAGGAGATCGTGGCCGTGCTGGTCCGCTACGCGCGGGCGATCGACGCCCAGGACTGGGAGCTGCTGCGGACCTGCTTCACCGACGACGCGGCCAGCGATTACGCCGGTATCGGTACGTGGCACGGCGCCGACGACCTTGTCGCCTTCATGGTGGAGGCCCACGCCGGAATGGGACCGACGCAGCACCTCCTCACGAACTTCCAGATCGAGGTGGCGGGCGACCGGGCGACCTCCCTCACCTACGTCCACGCCGTCACCGTCCTCGCCAGCCATCCCGACGACTGGATCGACACCATCGGGGCCTACGAGGACCGCCTGCACCGGGGCCTCGACGGGTGGCGGATCGCCCGTCGCTCGTTCCGGACGACCCGGACAGTGGTGAGCCCGTCTCTGACGCCCACAACGCACCGTCCCGACTCCCCGGCGGCCGCATCGTGACCGCCCGAATCGGATTCGTCGGCATCGGCCTCATCGGTCGCCCGCTGGTGGAGAGCATGCTGCGGGCCGAGCTCCGGCCCACCGTGTTCGACCTCGATCCGGCACCGCTCGAGGCCGTCGTCGCCCAGGGAGCCGTGGGTGCGACCTCCGTGGCCGGTGTCGCCCGGGCGTCGGACGTCGTGGGTGTCTGCGTGCCCGCCGACCGTCACGTCCGTGCGGTGCTCGACGGACCTGACGGCCTTCTGGCGAACCTGGCCGAAGGTGCCGTCGTCGCCATCCACAGCACGGTGTTGCCGGAGACCGTCCTGTGGGCGGCGGCCGAGGGCGCCCCGCGCGGGGTGCACATCGTCGAGGCGTGTCTCACTGGGGGGCACGTGGCGGCCGCGGAGGGCCGGACGACCTTCCTCCTCGGTGGGGACCCCGGGGACATCGCCGCATTGGAGCCGGTGCTGACGGCGTGCGGCGAGACGCTCGTGTCGGCCGGCCCGCTGGGCAACGCCAACCTGCTCAAGTTGTGCCTGAACCTCCAGACCTACGTGTCCCACCTCGGCGTGGCCGAGGCCGTGCGCCTGGCGAGGGAACTCGACGTGCCCGTCGACGGGCTGAAGGAGGCCATGCGGGCCAACGGGCAGCTCGGTCGGATGGGGGAGATGTTCTTCGGCCTCCACGAGCTTCCGGACAGCATCATCGAGGACCGGGACATCCTGCCGATGCGTCGGACCTCCGGCGCGATCATCCAGAAGGATCTCGAGCTCCTGCGGCTCGTCGGTGAGCGGTGGGGCGTGGACCTGCCGGGTCGCGACCTCGCGGAGGCCCAATTCCTTCGGACCTATCGGTTGCCGGGTGGGTCGGCCGACGCGGACGACGAGGCCTGAACGGTGCCTTCCAGGCACCCCGACGAAGGGATCACGACATGACCGACGACACCGCAGCGCCCTACGACCGGGGACTCGAGGTCCTTCGGGACGTCTACGCGGGTGACGTGGTAACGCTTCCCGAGGGGACGATGGCCTTCAACGACGTCATGGTGCAGAGCCTCTTCGACCAGGTGTGGCGGCGCGGGGTCCTGGACGTGCGGACCCGCCGGCTCCTGCTGATGGGGGTCATCGCCGCCAACGGCCAGGTCGACACGTGGAAGATCCAGGCCCGGGCGGCGCTCAAGCGCGGGGAGCTGACCCCGGACGAACTGCGCGAGACGCTGGTCATGCTCGCCCCCTACGCGGGCTACCCCAACATCGCCGGCCTGGTGGTGCCGTGCGAGGAGGTCATCGGCACGTGGATCGCCGACGGTTCGCCGCACTGGGACGGGGACGTCGACGGGGCCGAGTAGGGCCGGGAGACCCTCGAGGAGAACTGATGTTCACGCTGCGATTCGACATGCGCGCACCGTCCACCGGCGCCCCGGCGAGCGAGCTGTACGTGGCCGCGCTCGAGATGACGAGCTGGTCGGAGGAGCGCGGTGCGGTGGCGGCGATCGTCTGCGAACACCACGGTCAGGCGGACGGGTACCTGCCGTCACCGATGATCCTCGCCACCGCCCTGGCCGCCCGCACGTCCTCGATCCAGATCGTGCTGGCGGTCGTCGTGCTTCCGCTGTACGAGCCGGTCCGGCTGGCCGAGGAGATGGTGGTCCTGGACATCATCAGCGGTGGGCGCGTCGGGTACGTCTGTGCCGTCGGGTACCGAGAGGACGAGTACGCCATGTTCGGTGTGGACTTCGGCCGCCGGGGTCGCATCGCCGACGAGTGGCTGTCGGTCCTGCTCCGGGCCAAGACCGGGGAACCGTTCGAGCATGGGGGTCGGACCATCCAGGTCACCCCGGGGCCCGTGACTCCGGGAGGACCCTCCGTGTCGTGGGGCGGCGGCAGTGGGCCGGCGGCGCGGCGGGCCGGACGGAACGGCCTCGGGTTCTTCGGGCAGACCGATGACGAGGCGCTGCGGAAGGCGTACGAGGCGGCGGCGCATGAGGCCGGTCACGAGCCCGGCTGGTGCTATCTCCCCCCGAGGGATCTGCCGACGAGCCTGTTCGTGGCGGACGACCTGGACCGGGCGTGGGACGAGGTCGGCCCCTACCTGATGCACGACGTCCGTGCGTACGCGGCCATGAACGCCGGAGGGGACGCGACGACGAGCCTGTCGTTCGCCGGATCGGTCGACGAGCTCCGGGCGGAGGGGAGGAGCCACCGGATCGTGACGGTGGAGGAGGCGGTCGAGCTGGCCAGGTCGGGCCTCGTGCTGCCTCTCCACCCGCTCATCGGAGGACTCCCGCCCGAGATCGGCTGGCGGTACCTCCGCACCGTGACAGACGTGGTGGTCCCGGCACTCTGACCGGCCGTCGGGGCACCGGTCGGATCCTGGGGCGGTCCGCATTCCTGGCCCGCAGCAGCGGCCTCAGGACTAGCTGGTCGCGCGCCGTCTCCTGGACATCGCCCAGCCGATCGCCAGGAGGACGAGGGCGATCACTCCCAGTTCGATGACGTCGGTCCCGGTGAAGGGGAGCGATGACGAGCCGAGGGCGCCGGACGAGCCGGACGGGTTGGGGGGGTTCACGGACACGGCGTTGACCGCCGGGCCCGGGGGCTGCACGGGCACCGATGTTGGGGTGACGCACCCCACGTAGCAGCCGACCACGGGGGTCGCCCCGGCCGTCGTGGGAACCCACAGCGCGAGGGCCGCCACCGCCGCCACTGCCAGCAAGATCCGCCTCATGTCATCCCGTCCCTTTTTGTCCGTGCGTCCGCCAGTCTGACAGATCTGCGACATGCTCCGTCACGGGCGAACGCCCCGAACTGTGTCATCGGCCTGATCGTGCGATGCCTGCTTCATTCGTCCATCGAGGCCTTCTGCGAGAGGACCCATAGAGGCTACCTGTTTCAGCGCCGCGGCGCTCAGGCACTCGGGGCGCTGGGTGGCTGGCCCCGTTGGGGCCTGGATGAGCGGAGCCGGACACCGTGCCCGACGCGCGCCGGCGCCGGGAGGTGCCGGCGGCACGGGTGGCCCCGGGACGCGTCGGACCACGGGTGCCCGTGGTCGCGGGGTATCGTGCGGCATCGGCTCGGACCCCGAAGCGGCACCGAGTCGGCTACGAGCATCGGAGGCAGCGCAGTGGCCAAGATCGACTTGTCCGGTGGACGGTCCCGTACGCGTGGACGCGACCGGGTGACCCGGCGCCTTCCCCTCTCCCTGGTGGCGGCGGCACTGCTGCTGCCCCTCGGCCTAGCCACGGGCCCGTCCGTCGCCGCGGCCGCGGCCGGCCCGGTGACCTGCACAGGTTCCGTGGCAACGCCGGGGGTACTGATTGGGGGAACCTACGCCTCGGTCACCGTCAGTGGCGTGTGCAATGTGGATTCCGGCCAGGTCGTCGTGACAGGCGGCGTGACCGTGGCACCGGGTGCCGCACTCGTCGCGGCGTTCGCCAACGACAAGAGGGGCTCAGGGACGTCGGGCCTCGACGTGGGCGGCAACATCGACGTCGGAAGTGGTGGCTCCCTGGTCCTGGGCTGTGAGGCGCCCGCCTTCGTCTGCCTCGACGACCAGAGCGCCACGCTCCACTCCGCGGACACCGTGAACGGCAGCGTGGTCGCCACCGATCCCCTGGGCGTGATCGTCCACGACTCGACCATCGGTGCGGACGCCACGCAGAACGGCGGAGGTGGGGGTCCGTCGTGCGCCCCGCCGACGACGGGGATATTCTCGACGCTCCAATCCCCGGTGTTCAGCGACTACGAGGACAACACCATCAGCGGGAATCTGCGGGTCACCGGCCTCGACTCCTGCTGGTTCGGGGCCATCCGCAACCATGTCACGGGAAGTGTGACCTACTCCGACAACACACTGTCCGACCCCGACGCCATGGAGACGCTGACCAGTCAGATCGGCGGCAACCTCCTGTGCTCGGACAATTCGCCGGCTGTCCAGTACGGGGACTCGGCTGGATCGGCGAACGTCGTCGGGGGGTTCGCCACCGGGCAGTGCGCATTCGACGTGCTCCAACCCAACTCGCAGTCCGGTGGCGCGCTCGAGCACGTGTCCGTCCCGAGCGCCTCGCCTCCGGGGTACTGGTTGGTGGCCCGGGACGGCGGCGTGTTCAGCTTCGGTGTCCCGTTCTTCGGCTCCGGATCGGGCCTGGCGCTGAGCCAGCCGATCGCCGGCATGGCCGCGGTGGCGGGCGGGGGAAGCTATAACCTCGCCGACGCCAATGGCGCGGCCTACGGCTTCGGGCCCAACTCCGCGGCCTGTGCGGGTCTCGGCGCGCCGCCGAACCAGCCGGTCGTCGGCATCGCTCCCGCCCCGGGGGGCGATGGGTGTTGGCTCGCCTCGGCCGACGGGGGTGTCTTCAGCTTCGGGTCGAACGCCCCGTTCCTCGGATCGGCCGGGGCCCTCACGCTCAATTCGCCGGTGGTGGCCATCGCGGCGGCGCCGACGGGTGACGGGTACTACCTGGTGGCGTCCGACGGCGGTGTCTTCGCCTACGGGCCCGGGGCGACCTTCCAGGGCTCGATGGGCGGCCAGCACCTCAACCAGCCGATCGTGGGCATCGCCGTGGATCCGACCACCGGCGGTTATTGGCTGATCGCCCGTGACGGCGGGGTGTTCAGCTTCGACGCCCCGTTCCTCGGTTCGCTCGGCGACGTCCACCTCAACCAGCCGGTGGTCGGGGCGGCCCCGGCCCCGACGGGTGACGGCTACTACATGGTGGCGTCCGACGGCGGGGTGTTCGCGTTCGGGCCCGGAGCGCGGTTCCAGGGGTCGACCGGCGGCATCCACCTCAACCAGCCGGTCGTAGGTATGTCGCTCGGCTGAGACGGCCGGATCGCCCCGGTGACCCCTCGAGCGCGCGGGGCGACGGTGGTAACGGAGATCCGCCCCCGGCCCGTCCGGTCGTCAGGCGCCGGGTGGCCGGCCGTCCCGGTCGAGAAGGGCACTCGGGTCGAGGGCGTGGACATCGCCGGCACCGGTCAGCGACAGGGCCACCTCCAGCTCACCCCGCATGGTGTGCAGCACGTCGACCACACCCTGGCGTCCGGCGGCGGCCACCGACCAGGCCCAGGCCCGGCCGATCAGGCAGGCCCGGGCGCCGAGTGCCATCGCCTTGACCACGTCGAGACCACTGCGGATCCCCCCGTCGAACAGGACCTCGAGGCCGTCGCCGACGGCGTCGACGACGGCCGGCAGGGCGGCGATCGTGGACGGCGTGCTGTCGAGCTGGCGTCCTCCGTGGTTGGAGACCACGATGCCGTCGACACCGGCGTCAGCGGCCCGACGCGCGTCCTCCGGGTCGAGGATGCCCTTGAGGACGAGCCGTCCCGGCCAGGTGCGCCGGACCCAGGCGAGGTCGTCCCACGTCACCGAGGGGTCGAACTGGTGGTCCACCCACTCCTTGAACGCGTCCGGGCTTGTCGCCCCGGGTACGGCCTTCTCGAGGTTGCCGAAGGTGTGGGGCCGTCCCCGGACCCCTACGTCCCGTGCCCAGCGTGGGTGCAGGCCGAAGTCCAGCGCCTGGACGATCCGGCCCGGCAGCCGCTGGGGCTCCGCCATGCCGTTGCGCACCTCCCGGTAGCGGGCACCCACGACCGCGAGGTCGACGGTGAGCACCAGCACGGGGCAGCCGACGCCGGAGGCACGGGCCATGAGGTCCTCGGCGTAGGCCCGGTCGCGCATGACGTAGAGCTGGAACCAGAACGGCGCGGTGGTGGCCCGGTCGACCTCCTCGATGCTGCAGATGGAGACGGTCGACTCGCAGAAGGCGATGCCCGTCTCCTCGGCGGCCTGGGCCGCCAGCACCTCGGCGCGCGTGGCGTACATGCCGGCCAGGCCGACCGGCCCGAGGACGAGTGGCATCGCCAGGGACTGGCCCAGGACGGTGGTGGCCAACTGCAGCTCGGACACGTCTCGCAGGACGCGCTGGCGCAGGTGGATGCCGGCGAGGTCGTCGACGTTGGCCCGCAACGTCGACTCCTCGTAGGCGCCGCCGTCGATGTAGTCGAACAGCTGGCGGGGGAGCCTCCGTCGGGCCAGTTCGCGGTAGTCGCGGACCGACGCCGGAGCCAGGCTCAGGGAGCGGTCGGGGAACAGCGCCATCGCAGGGGACGCTAGCCCGCCCGGGCGCTCCGCCCGCAGGGGGACGTTCTGTCGCGATGCGACCTAGCCCGTGTCACACGGGCCGCCTCCGATGTCCCGGGTGACACGGGGAGCGGAGCCGGCGAGGGTGACCTACGCTCTGGGGCCAGGCGGAGTGCGAGGAGGAGTCGTGGCGGCGACGGAGACCATCACGGTGCTGTTCACCGACCTGGTCGGTTCTACCGAGTTGGCCTCCGCCCTGACGCCGGACGCTGCGGACCAGCTGCGTCGAGGGCACTTCGCCGCCCTGCGGAGGGCCATCGTCCCCGCCGGGGGGACGGAAGTCAAGAACCTCGGCGACGGACTCATGGTCGTCTTCCCGAGCACGTCTGCAGCGTTGTCCTGCGCGGTGGCCATGGTGCAGACCGTCGATCGTGAGAATGCCACCTCGTCACGGCCACTGGGACTGCGCATCGGGCTCAGCGTCGGTGAGGCGACCCGGGAGTCCGACGACTTCTTCGGCGATCCGGTGGTCGAGGCGGCCAGGCTCTGCGCCCGGGCGGATGCCGGTCAGATCCTGGCTACGGAGGCCATCCGCGTGATGGCCGGGCGCCGCACGCGCCACACGTTCCGAGGTCTCGGGGCTCACGAGCTGAAGGGGATTCCGGAGCCGATCGAGATCCTCGAGGTCTGCTGGGAGCCGATGGACGAGCGGTCGTCCGAGCACGAGTTCCCGCTTCCGACACGCATCGCACTTGTGCCCCCCACCGGCGTCGTCGCCCGGGAGACCGAGGTCGCGGAGCTGATCGACAGCTTCAAGCGGGTGGCCGCCGGGGAGGGGCAGTCAGTGTCACTCGTCTCCGGTGAGGCCGGAGTCGGCAAGACGACGCTCGTCGCCGAGGCCGCCCGCCGAGCCGCTGGAGACGGCGCCCGAGTGCTCCTGGGGCGCTGCCAGGAGGACGCGGGTGCGTCCTACGTGCCCATCGCCGAAGCGCTCGGGCATCTGGTGACCCATGTGCCCGAGCAGGTGCTGCGGGATCACATCGCGGTCCACGGCGGCACCCTGGCACCCATGGTTCCCGCCCTCGCACGACGCATGGGTGAACTCGCCCCGCCGACGACGTCCGACCTGGAGGTCGAGCGCTATGTGCTCTACGGAGCGGTGACCGGTCTCCTGGTGGCGGCATCGAACGACCGCCCGACGGTGCTCGTCCTCGACGACCTCCACTGGTCGGACAGCCCGACGCTCCATCTCCTCCGCTACGTGATCGCCAATGCGGAGTCGGCCGCCCTGTTGGTGCTCGGGACGTTCCGGGACACCGAAGTCGGCCCGTCGAGCCCGCTGAAGGACCTGCTCGGGGCCCTCCGGCGTGAGCCCCGGGTCGGCCGGATCCATCTGGAGGGATTCGACGACGCGGGCGTGTTGGCGTTCGTCGAGGCCGCGTCCGGCCAGCATCTCGAGGGCACGGAGCTCGAACTGGCCCGGGCGGTGTGCCGGGAGACCGAGGGCAACCCGTTCTTCGTCGGCGAAGTCCTCCGGAGCTTCATCGAGACGGGCGCCGTCTACCGGAACGAGAGCGGTCGGTGGGCGGCGGCCGGTGACTGGTCCGAGCTAGAGCTCCCCGCCAGCGTCCGCGAGGTCATCTCCGCCCGCGTGGCCCGACTCGGCGCGTCGGCCGACCAGGTCCTCACCTCGGCGGCGGTGATCGGGCGGGAGTTCGATGTCGACCTGCTCGAATCGGTGGCCGGTGTCGATCCCGAGGAGGTGATCGACGTGCTCGATGCGGCCGCATCGGCGTCACTGGTGCGCGAGGTGGCGGAGGTCCCCGGCCGCTACACGTTCTCCCACGCCCTCACGCAGCACACCCTGTACCAGCAGATGGGGGCCCTGCGTCGGTCACGCGCTCATCGCCACGTCGCCGAGGCGATCGAGGCGACCGCGGCGACCGCGGGCCGGCGGCCCGGGGACCGCCGGGGAGAATTGGCCCATCACTGGCTCAATGCCCCCCAGCCGGCCAACGGTGCCAAGGCGATGGAGTACGCGCGTCAGGCCGGTGAGGCCGCGCTCGCCGCCCTGGCCCCGGATGACGCGGTCCGGTACTTCTCCCAGGCGCTGGAGCTGCTCGAGCTGGTGGCCCCGGACGATCCAAAGGCCGCCTGCGACCTGCAGCTGAGGTTGGGTGAGGCGGAGCGTCAGTCCGGGGTCCCCGGGTTCCGGCAGACGTTCCTCGATGCCGCCCGACTGGCCGGCCAGGTCGGTTCGACCGATCGGCTCGTGGCCGCCGCCCTGGGCAACAGCAGGGGGTTCTTCAGCTCCATCGGGGTCATCGACGCCGAGCGGGTGGCGGTGCTCGACGCCGCGCTGGACGCCCTGTCCGGTGACGACAGCAACGAGCGCGCCCTGCTGCTCGCCACGCTCTGCAGCGAGCTCGCGCTCGGGACGACGTTGGAGCGACGGAAGGAGCTGGCCGATGCCGCTCGGTCGATGGCCCGGCGACTGGGGGACCCGACGACCGTCGTGCGGACGCTGAACCTCGTCTGTGATCCGCTCCAGGTCCCGTCCACGCTCAGCGAGCGACTGGTCGATGCCCGGGAGGCCGCCGAAACGGCGGATGTCCTGGACGACCAGGACCTTCGCTTCTGGACCAGCGCCTACGCACGGATGGCCGCTGCGCAGGCGGGGGACTTCGAATGGTCGCGCCGGTGCCTCGACGGCATGCGCACGGTCACCAGCGGCCTCCGGCAGCCCGGGATGCTGTGGGTCACGCTCTTCAACGAGGCGGCCGAGGCGATCCTGACCGGCGACCCCGAACGGGCCGAGCAGTTCGCCACCTCTGCGCTGGCGGCGGGGAGGGAGAGCGGTCAGCCGGACGCCTCGAGCTTCTTCGGTGCCGAGATGATCGGCATCCGTGGCCAGCAGGGCCGACTCGGCGAGCTCGTGCCGATGATCGAGCAGATGACCGAGGCCAACCCGAACCTCGTCGTCTTCCGGGCCACGCTCGCCGCCGGATACCTACAGGCTGGTCACCCGGCCGGCGCGCGCCGCCTGCTCGAGGCCGCCACCGCCGACCTCGACGCCCTGCCCTATGACGTCCTCTGGATCTTCGCGCTCGCCAACTACTGCGAGGTCGCCTCCGAGTTGCGTGCCGAGGAGCCGGCCCAACGACTGCTCGAGCTACTGGCACCCTTCGACGACCAGGTCCTCTTCATCGGGGCCACTGCGGGCAGCTCCGTGGCGTACCACTGCGCCAGCCTGGAATGGGTGCTCGGCCGCTACGACGACGCCGAGCGCCATCTCGCCGTGGCCTCCGAGTTCCATCGGCGGGGCGGCATGCGGTACTCGGCGGCCCTGACCGACCTTCTGTGGGGTCGGATGCTCGTCGCCCGCGCCGCGTCCGGCGACCGGGAGCTGGCGGGAGAACGACTCACCCGGGCCCGGAGCGTCGCCTCGAGCCACGGCTACCGGAGCGTCGCCGATCGCGCGGCCACCGCACTCGCCGGTCTGTCCTGACGTCGCCGGTGTTGGTCGCCACCCCGGCGACCGGCGCGGACACGTGCCGAACGCGGACCGGCGGGTGTGCGGGCGATCCTGTGCCGGAGCCGACGACCGGTCGCTGCGACGCCCGCACCGGCTGGATTAGGGTCACGGGATCGGTGCCTTCGCCGTGTGTCCGGGAGTGGGGAACCGGAGAAGTGAAGGGGGAGCATGGAGGGAGACATCGGGCGGTCGCGCCATGACGCGGCGACCATCCGTCCCGTGAGCGCCAGAACGGCGGGTCCGCAGGTCGCCCGCCGCCGGAGGTGGCCGGCGTTGCTGGCCGCCGTCGTCGTCGCGTGCTCCGTCCTCGGCGTCCCGCGTGCCGCGTCAGCGGCCGCCGGAACGGACGTGTCGACCGTCGTCGGCGGAACCGGTACCGGCCCGGGGACCGCGATCGCCCAGGACCCGGTATCGCTGGCGGAGGCCGGCAACGGCTCGCTCGACATCGGGGACGGCACGACCATGGTCGTCCGGTCGCTCGCCCCGTCCGGAACGGAGTCGACCGTGGCGTGCGCCGGCAACATCGCCACCTCGGGGTACGGGGGGGACGGGGGCCCGGCCACGGATGCGTCGTGCAACAACCCGGACGGGCTCGTGTCCGACGGTGGGGTGGGCACGTTCCTGGCTGACGACCAGAACAACCGGGTCCGCCTGGTCGCCGCCACCAGCGGCACGCTGTTCGGCCAGGCTGTCACCGCCGGATCGATCGCCACCGTCGCCGGCGACGGCACCTGGGGATACACCGGTGACGGAGGGCCGGCGTCGGCGGCCGAACTGGCCTATCCGGCCGGCGTCGCCGTGGACGCCTCCGGAAACCTCGTGATCTGCGACTCGGGCAGTGCCGCCGTCCGGGTGGTGGCGGCCACGGACGGCACCTTCTACGGGATCCCCATGACCGCCGGCGACATCTACACCGTGGCCGGGACCGGGACCCCCGGGTCGGAGGGCAACGGCGGTCGCGCGCTCCAGGCCGAGCTGGACCAGCCCGACGGGCTCGCCATCGACAGCCAGGGCAATCTCGTGATCGCCGACCTTGGGAACAACCAGATCCGGGTGGTGGCGGTTCACGACGGCGTCTTCTACGGCCGCCCGATGGTCGCCGGGGACATCTACGGCGTAGCCGGCACGGGTCGTGCCGGCTACGCCGGCGATCGTGCCCCGGCCTCCTCGTCGGAGCTCGACCAGCCGTCCGGCGTCAGCGTCGACGGGCACGGCGACCTGATCATCGCCGACACGGGCAACAACCGTGTGCGGATCGTCGCCGCCCGCTCGGGCACCGTCCTCGGGCGGTCCGTGCGGGCCGGGGACATCTACACGGTCGTCGGCACCGGCACGACCGGCTTCAGCGGGGACGGTGGACCGGCGGCACGCGCCTCGCTCGACCGCCCCGGGGCGGCAGTGGTGGTGGCGGACGGCGATCTCGTCGTGGCCGACACCGGTAACGAGCGTGTCCGGGTCGTCGCGGCGCGTACCGGAGTTGCGTTCGGTCACCACCTCGTCGCGGGAACGGTCGGCACGGTGGCCGGCACCGGACGCCTCGGCGGGTACTCGGGGGACGGGGGACCGGCGTCCGGCGCGCTCCTCAACCTGCCCACCGGGGTGGCCGTGAGCCACTCGGGCGACATCGCCGTGGCCGACCAGAACAACAACCGGATCCGCCTCGTCCCGGGTCGGACCGGAGACGCCTTCGGGCAGCCGTTGGTCGACGGCGTCATCACCACGGTGGCCGGCACGGGGGCCGCCGGTGCAGAGGGGGTGGGAGGCCCGGGTCGGGCGGCGGAGCTTGACGCCCCCTCGGGGGTGGCGTTCGACGCGCACGGCAACCTTGTCATCGCCGAGTTCGCCGGCAACCGCGTACTGGTCCTGGCGGCCACGAGCGGCGAGTTCTACGGCCGGACGATGGTCGCCGGCGACCTGTACGTGCTGGCCGGGACGGGTGCGGTCGGCAGCACCGGCGACGGTGGGCCTGCGGCCTCCGCCGAGCTCTACGCCCCAGAAGGTGTGGCGCTCGACTCCACCGGGGACGTCTTCGTCACCGAGTTCTATGGCAATCGTGTCCGGCTCGTCGCCGAGGCGAACGGCACCTCCTTCGGCAGGCCGGTGCAGGCCGGGCACATCTACACGGTGGCCGGCACCGGGTCGCCGAACAGCGGAGGCGACGGTGGCCCGGCCACCGCGGCCACGATCGACCAGCCCCTTGGCGTGGCCGTCGACGCGCACGGCAACCTGGTGGTGGGGGACTATCTCGGGCAGCGGGTGCGGGTCGTCGCCGCCACCACCGGGTCCTACTACGGGAGCGCCATGACGGCCGGCGACATGTACACCGTCGCGGGGGACGGCACCCAGGGGACGTCGGGTGACGATGGGCCCGCGTCGGCGGCCGAGCTCTCCAATCCGGCCGGTGTCGCCGTCGACCGGGCCGGCAACCTGATCGTGGCGGATTCGGCGGCCGACCAGATCTCGGTCGTGGCCGGTTCGACCGGGACCTTCTACGGCCAGCCGATGGTGGCCGGCGAGCTCGCCACGATCGTGGGTGGTGGCACGGCGAGCTGCGAGACGTCCCGTCGCTCGCCGGCGCCGGCCGGGGCGGTGGGCCTCTCGGCCCCGCTCGGTGTCGCCGTGGCCCCGGACGGCGCCCTCGTGGTGTCCGACACCGCCGACAACTGCGTCCGCTCGCTGCCCGGTCCGACCGGAGTGGCCTCGTGACCGGCGACCGGTCGTCCCGCGGCGGGTTCCGCCGGCCCACCGGCCGTCGCCGCCCGATCCTGGGCGTGATCCTGGTCGCCACGCTGGTGCTGAGCGGATGCAGCTCGGCGGCGGCCCCGGCCCCGGAGGGAGTGGCGTCGGCGACGACGTCCGCCCCCCGGTCGGGCTACCTCGTCTACTGGGACCAGGACGAAGAGGTCGACTACTACCGCTCGACCGACCGATCGCAGGGGCAGCTCATGGCCCCGTGGGACCTCAACGGGCAGACGTGCGTCCTCAACGACGGCTCCGGCCGGTTCATCGGGGGCTCGGACCCGACCAATCCCAGTCAGCTCAATCCCGGGGGACCGCCGAACCTCCCGTTCAAACAGCCGGCCGACAGCGAGGAGGTGAACAACGTGCACGGCGGGTTCACGGGCAAGACGCTGTACGTGCCCGGGCCCTTCCGGATGGCCCCCGGCCTGCCGGGCCAGGACGCGCCCGCCGACAGCACCGGCGTGTTCAACGGGCAGTCCACCTACACCGGGTGCGCCGTGGACAGCCAGCACGACATCTTCGCCAGTGACATCGGGACCGCCCAGGGCTCGTTCCCGATCCCCACCGACGGCCGCCTGGTCGAGTGGTTCGCGCCGTCCTACACCTCGGCCTGTGTGCTCTACGGGCCCGACACCGGGGGAGTCGGGCCGAACCACACCGACGGCTCGGGCGGACTCTCCCAGCCCGGCATGATGACCACCCTTCCGGACGGCAACGTCCTGGTGCCCCAGGCCGGCTCGGCCTCGGGCGGGTTCCCCGGGAACGTGCTCGAGTTCGACCATTCGTCATTTCCCACCTCCGCCTCCCAGTGTCCTGACGGCCGCTACCCGCGGTCCCTCATCCGGTCGTCGGTGTTCTTCCAGGCGACGACCGACGACCTGCCGGTGCCGATGGGCGTGGCCCACGACCCGACGTGCAACTGCTACGCGATCTCCTCGATCTTCGGCGGAGGGGCGGACGACGCCGTGATCAAGTGGTTCACGGCGTCCGGGACCCCGGTGGACCGGCCGAGCATCGCCGGGGAGTCGCTCGCCGACTTCGGCAGCGACCCGAACGGGTTCAATCCGTTCGGCATGGCGTTCGCCCCCGACGGAACGCTCTACTTCGTGGACATCCACATCACGTGCTCGGGCCCGCTCACCAACTGTGGGCCCACGAACTACGAGGGTCGGGTCATGTCCGTGAGGTTCGGGTCCGGTCGGACACCACGGCCACCGGTCACGGTCGCGGGCCACTTCGCCTTCCCGACGAGCGTGACCATCTGCGTCCCGGCCCGACAGCGCTGTCCCTTCCCCGACCGACGGACCCCGTTGCCGACCCCCCAGAGTCCCTCTGAAGGGGAATGACCGTGTCCCACGGCGCCTCCCGACCGCTACGCCTCGCCCGCCTCGGCATCCTGCTGGGGACGGTCCTGGTGGCGGCGGGATGCTCGTCCGGAGCCGAGAACCTGGCCGCCTCCACCGCCACGACGACGCCGGCCCGGGTACTGCCCCCCGGCAGCTGGGCGAGCTACGGAAACGGGTCCGAGCACGACTTCACCGGGCCCACGACCCTCACCCCCTCGTCGGTCGGATCCCTCCGTGAGGCGTGGTTCTTCCCCACCGGGGACGCGGTCACCGCCACCCCGACGGTCGTCGGCGGTGTGGCGTACTTCGGATCGTGGGACACGAAGTTCTACGCTGTCGACGTCGCCACGGGGGCCCTGCGCTGGTCGTACCAGTTGGACTCCCAGACCGGCGTCACGCCCTACCCCGGCCAGCAGCCGCGCACCATGGACTCCGACGGTGGCCTGGTGACGTCGACCGCCTGGTACGAGCCCGGCAGCGGGAGCCGTCCGAACCTCGTCATCTTCGGTGGCGGCTACACCCTCTACGCCATCGACGCGGACGACGGACAGCTCTACTGGAAGCACGTCTACGACGGTCGTCCCGAGCGGGCTCCGAGCCCGACCACCGATCCCACCCGGATCTTCTCGTCGCCCATCGTCGAGAACGGAAACGTCTACTTCGGTACGAGCACCGACGGCCAGCCGCACGAGCGCGGGTACATCGTCGCCGCCAGTCTGTCCACCGGCGATCCCGTCTGGATCCACCAGACGGACGTCAACTCCAGGGGGACCGTCCTGAACGACGGCTGCGGCGGAGTCTGGTCGTCCGGCAGCTACCTCCCTGGGCTGGACGACGTCGTGTTCACCCTGGCCGACTGCAATGACGGGAACGTGCAGACCACCCTGGCCGAGCGCGTCGTCTCGCTCGACGCCCGCACGGGCGCGGTGCGGTGGACGACGAGCGTGGGCGGACGGAATCTGACCTGTGACTTCGACGAGGTGGGTACAAACGTCGGTCTCGCCGCGGACGGGACACCGGACTTCCTCGGTGCCTTCGGCAAGGACGGACGCTACGTCTCCCTCGACCCGGCCACGGGGGCCGTCCGGTGGTCAACGAGGGTGGTCTTCGGTGGGTCGGCCGGTGGGTTCCTCGGCAGTCCGGCGTTCGACGGGAAGGTGATCTACGGAGCGACCGGCATCGGCGACCTCTCCACCCCTCCGGGGTGCAGTCCGGGAAGCCCCGGTGACCTCGCCAACCAGTCCGATCCGAGCTTCTTCGCCATCGACGCGACGTCCGGCAGGGTCCTCTGGCACGCCTCCGATGCCCGCTCCTTCGGTGCCACCACCGTCAGCGGAGGCATGACGTTCTCGTGTCAGGTCTTCGATCCGACCGTCCAGGTGCGCAACGCCACCACCGGGGCACTGGCCGCCGCCCTCCCCCTCCCCGGCCCCTGCTGGAGCGGGGTCGCCGTCTCCGGCTCGACCGTGCTGACGGGTCTGGGGACCTCCGCTGGCGGGACGCCGTCGGGCGTCATCGCCTTCCGGACGCCGTGACGGTGTGGGCGTCGGGTCGCGTGATCACGGAGCCACCGGGCATGCCGGAGCCGGGCCCGTACCGACGGAGGCTCGGGGTCCGTTGACGGCGGGGCCGGCATCGGGGAGCCTTGCTCCATGACCGTCGGCTACACCGTGCGCGACCGCATCGCCTACGTGAGCTTCGAGCGAGGTGAGAAGCACAACGCCTTCCGCGATGAGGACCTCGCGGCGCTTACCGCTGCGATACGGCGCCTCGATGCCGACGACAGCGCGGACGTCGCCGTCCTCTTCGGCCGGGGCAGGTCCTTTTCGAGTGGTGGCGACGTGGGTGCCCGCCTCCAGCGATCCATGGACGAAGGGTCGACCGCCGGTCGGACCACGGAGCGTGAGGCGTTCCTCGAGTGCGACCACTGGAAGCCGGTCATCGCCGCCGTCCACGGGTACTGCCTCGGCCACGCACTGGCCACGGCCCTGCTCTGCGACCACGTCGTCGCCACCGCCGACGCCAGGTTCCAGGTCACCGAGACCAGGATCGGCCTGGCGATGCCGGGCCTCATCCCCCAGCTCGGCACCCCGGCCTTCGCCTACGACGTCGCCATGACCGGACGCATGTTCACGGCCGGGGAGGCCATGGCCGGCGGCATGCTGACCCGCCTCGTGGAGGACGGCGGGCACGTGGACGGCGCCGAGGAGCTGGCATATCAGATCCTCGAGAATCCGCAGACGTCCGTGCGTTCCCTCGTCCAGGTCCGTCGGGCGATGATCGCCGCCGACTCGGCCCGCTACAAGGCCTGGGCCCCGGCGTCGGACTGGGCGACCAGCAGCGAGGCCAGGGAGGCGGTGGCGGCCCGGGCGGCGGCCCACCGGGACGGAGTGCGGTAGCGACACCTCCGCCCCGCGCCGTACCCCGCACGAGGGATACGTTCTGGGTCATGTCGGACGAACCGTCGGATCAGGTAGTCGTCGACCGCTCGGGCGCCATCGTGACGGTCCGCATCAACCGGCCCGAGGCCCGCAACGCCATGAACGTGGCGGTGATGGCGGGGATCGGCGGGGCCCTCGTCGACGCCGAGGGAGACGAGCAGGTCCGGGCCGTCGTGCTGACGGGGACCGGGGACCGGGCGTTCTGTGCCGGCATGGACCTCCGGGCCTTTGCCGAGGGCGGCATGAACCCCGACGACGATCAGAAGGAGGGGATGGAGGGGTTCGCCACCTTCATCCGCGGCGGCTTCTCCACCCCGGTGATCGGGGCGGCCAACGCCGCCGCAGTGGCCGGGGGGTTCGAGCTCCTCATGGCGTGCGACCTGATCGTGGCGTCCGAGGAGGCCCGATTCGGGATCCCCGAGGCGAAGCGGGGCCTGTTCGCGGCCGGTGGTGGCGTGTTCCTCCCGCGGAGGATCCCCCTCGCGATCGCCCTCGAACTCGGGATGACCGGCGACGTGATCGACGCCGGGCGCGCCTCGACGCTCGGCCTGGTGAACCGGGTGGTCCCCCCGGGTGACGTGCTGCGCGCGGCGGTGGAGCTCGCGGAGCGCATCGCCGCCAACGGCCCGCTCGGCGTCCAGGCGACCCGGAGGCTCATGCGAGCGGCCGCCTCGATGACGGACGATGACGTGTGGGCGCTCCAGGGCGAGCTCCAGGCGGGTGTCTTCGGGAGTGAGGACGCGCAGGAGGGTTCACGGGCGTTCATCGAGAAGCGGGCGCCGGTCTGGAAGGGTCGCTGACCGGACCCCGTCGCCGGGCCCCGGGTCCCGCACCGGGAGAGACGTCCCGCCGAGGAAGGTGCCGCACGAGCCGGGCACCGGAGGCGTGGCCATGCGTGCCGCCGTGCAGTTCGAACCGGACGAGACCCTGGAACTGCGGGAGCTGTCGCCCCGTTCGCTGCGGGCGACGGAGGTCCACCTCGGGATCGACGCCTCCGGTGTCTGTCACTCCGACGAGACCGTGCGCCGTCAGGGCATGGGCGGGCTCTCGCCCGTCATCCTGGGTCACGAGGGTTGCGGCACGGTCCTCGAGGTCGGTGGGGAGGTCCGGGACCTGGCGCCCGGCGACCGGGTCCTCGGCGCGTTCCAGCCGGCCTGTGGCTCGTGCTGGCACTGCGTCCGGGGACGCACGCAGTTCTGCGAGCGGATCATCGACGTGGCGATGCAGGCCCATGGGAAGGACGACCGGAGTGGCGAGCGCACCTGGTCCATGAGCGGTCAGGGCACCTTCGCCGACGAGGCGGTGGTCGAGCGGATCTCGGTCGTCCGGGTGGAGTCGAACCTGCCCGCCGAGCAGCTGGCCCTCATCGGGTGCGCGGCCATGAACGGGGTGGGGGCGGCGCTGAACACGGCGAGCGTCGGGCCCGGATCGGCGGTCGCCGTCCTCGGCTGTGGCGGCGTGGGCCAGTTCGTCGTTCGGGGCGCACGG
>CAZULR010000004.1:0-31406 GCA_964621235.1 uncultured Acidimicrobiaceae bacterium | reverse complement strand
TGGGTTCTCAGCTGCGTGGGCTGAGGGCATGTGCGATCGGGGCAGTAGCTCCGATCCGCTGCTCAACCCCCTGGGAACTCCGGCGAAGGCTGACGTAACCTGAGTTCGTGGAATTCAGCCGGGAGCTTCGTGCGTCTGTGCTGTCTGGCGACATCACCGTTTCATTTCGTTTGTGGCAGCGCCCCCAAGTGAAGCCTGGGGGAAGATATCGAGTTGCCGGAGGTGAGATCGAAGTTGACTCGGTCGAACTCATCCCCTTCGCCTTCATCGACGAGTCCGACATCCGTCGAACGGGCGAGGCGGATCTGGACTCGCTGCGACGGCGGGCCGCCCATGCCGGACCGATTCACGAGGACACCCTCGTCTACCGAATCGAATTCCACGTGAGCGATTAGGTCGGTTCGCATTCCCCGCCCCTCGACGCAGAGGTGGGTGAGGGGCAGCTGAGGGGTACCGTGGTTCGTTCCAACCTTGCGAACCCCGGTGCATCTGATGGCTGGGCAATCTCAGGACCGTGGGGATGATGGCGGGGAATGACCTGTGTCTCAGTGGCTGTGTCGTCGCGCCCGAATCAATGTTCCATCCAAGTGCAGTGTCACGCACTCGGATCGCACCACCGGCTGTCGTCCATTGCCGCACGGACGCAGGCGCTACTCTCCCCCTGGGTGCGTGCCAAGTCCGTGGCGCATGTCGGGACCCTCGGGGGAGGCTGGGAACACGCCATGGAAGACCGCGCTGCGCTCAGAGCGATCCGATGGAGTGTCGTCCTCCTGATCGCCGCCGGATCATTGGCGGCGTGCGGCAGCGCGGCCTCCTCATCCCCGACGTCGACTGCCGCCACACTCACCGGTTGGCGGGCACCCGCGTTGTTCACTACGCCACCGGACACCGGGCAGATCATCGAGCCCGTGTCCGCGAATCCCTCCGACCTGGCCGCCCACGGGTACATCGAGCAGGAGTACTTCGCCTCGGGCACCGCCTATTCCTTCACGAGCCGGGCCACGCCCTCCGACGGGAAGTGGACGATCGCCACGGCAGGATCGTCCCCATACCGGACGCGCATCATCGTGCGACGCCCGAGCGACCCGGCGAAATTCGACGGGAACGTCGTCGTGGAATGGATGAACGTGTCGGCCGGTGAGTCCGCCCCCGACTGGGACTACCTCGATCCGGCCCTCATGGACTCGGGCGCCGCCTATGTGGCGGTGTCCGCGCAGGCACTCGCCGTCGACGGCGGAAAGGCCCTCCTCACCTCGGGGACGAGCCCAGGGCTGCAGCAGAAGGAACCGGCCCGGTACGGGAGCCTGCACCACCCCGGCGACCAGTACTCGCTCGACATGTTCGCCCAGATCGGCCAGGCGCTGCGGGCCCCGGCCCCGTCGGTCCTCGGGGGGCTGCGACCGTCGCACGTGGTGGCCGTCGGCGAGTCCCAGTCGGCGTTCTACCTGACCACGTATGCCGACGCCATCCAGCCCCTCGACCACGCGTACCAGGGCATCTTCATCCACTCCCGCGGGGGCGGGGCCGTTCCGTTCGACACCAAGGACGTCACGTCATCGATCAACGGCAGCGTGCGCATCCGCACCGACCTCGCCGTCCCCGTCTTCATGCTCGAGACCCAGACGGACCTCATCCAGCTCGGGTACGCACCGGCCCAGCAGCCCGACACCTCGAGGATCCGCACGTGGGAGGTGGCGGGGACGTCCCATGCCGACGCCTACGAGCTGGGGGTGGGCGCCGGCTTCCTCGGCTGCACCACGCCAGTCAATTCGGGGCCCCAGCACGAGGTGGCCCAGGCTGCATTCGTCGCCTTCCTGCACTGGGTGGACGATGGGACGCAACCACCCTCGCCAGCGCCGTTCACCCTCTCCTCCACCCACCCCGCCGCACTGGCCCTCGACGCCCACGGGAATGTGGTGGGTGGTGTCCGCACCCCGGCGGTGGGGACACCGGTGTCCACGTTGAGCGGTGCGCCCCCGTCGGGCAGCAGTGAGCTCTGCGGCCTGTTCGGATCGACCGTGCCGTTCAGCCCACAGACCCTGGTGGCCATCTACGGGTCGAAGGCGGGCTACGTCGCCGCCTACACCGCCGACCTCGACCGGGCCATCGCCGGTGGGTACATTCTCGCCGCCGATCGGGCCTCGCTCCTGGCGCAGGCGGCGCAGGTGTCGTTCCCCTCCTGAGAGGGGCGCCTCCCACCGATTGGCGATCCCACACGTGGTCGCCTGGGCTCAATTGCCGACATCCCGGAGTAGGCAGGAAGAGCTGCACTTCTCTCCTATCGATGCGCGTGGATCGTCGCTCACACTCCCAAGAACATCGACCGTGAACCGCTCACCTCTCTGGATCCCGTGCCGAGAGTGGGCAAGCGTAGGAAAACTCTCAGTCGGCCTCTCTGGGCTGCGTTTCCACTCCCTGGAGCCGTGTCTCGTAACCCACCCACGAGCCATGGGGTAACGGCATGCCGCGGAACCTCATCACGGGTGGGATGGCGGTAGAGGATGGTGCACGCCCTGGTGGCCGTTGCGTTTCGACCGATACAGTGCCTTTCCCTACTGGCGCCCGCAGTTCGTGCAGGTCAACCTGGCACCAGCTCGTGCAGCAGACCTGATCCTGAGCGCTGAGGATCCCAGGACCGCCGTCCACTTCGGTGGCTGAGTACAGGGTGAACGCCGTCAGCTGTGGGAACTGAGAGCGAGTCTGATCCCGAACTGACTGGGCTGGATAGGTGACGGCGCCGTTCCGAGCGAACGGCCGCGAGACACCAATCCCTCGGGAGAGTCCTGATTGTGGGGGACCGGTCGGGACGGGTCTACGCCATCGGGTGGGCCTGCGGTCCGTGGCGACCAACTTGGGTGCCTGGTGCGGCACTAGCGATCGTTCGTGGGCACCTCGTCCGCCGGCCGCTCGATGACGACCGCGTCGCCGACTCGCACCGTGCCAGGCTCGGCCACGGCGGCGTAGGCACCCACGCACGACCAGGTCCCCAGTCCCGGGATCTCTAGCCGGTTGAGGCTGCTGACCGTCCGCAGGACCTCGTTGTCCCGGGGCAGGTCACCCTGGGCGAGCGTCGTCATGATGCAACGCATCGTCGGCAGGAGGACCGTCGCCTGCAGCACTGTCCCGAACCGGACCGTGGCGCCCGACCACGTGTTCTCGGCGAATGGCGGATCGAACGACTCGATCACGATGTTCGGCCTGAAGCGCTGGACCTCGAAGCGCCTGCCCGGTCGCACTTCCATGAGGTGTCGCAGCGTCCCGGCGTTGACCACATGGAGCGCAGCGACGTCGAAGAAGGTCCCCGGAGGGGACGCCAGCGCGAGGGAGAGCTCGGTGAGGGTCCCATCGGGTTCCGGTGCGTCAACGGACACCTGCTGGAGGTACTCGTCGGGAATGACACCGTCCATGTCCGGCCACACGGCCAAATAGGCGTTCCCGTCGGGGGCCGCCGTCGTCAACCGCACCGGGTGACCGAGAAGATGCGACAGCCGCCGATCAACTTCCGAGTCGCGACTGCCCGTCACCCCGCCGTCGGGCAGTCTGATGGTGACCGCCGGAAGGGGTGCGCCGACGACGGGTGGAGAGTCGTAGCGGGCTTCGCACTGCAGAAGTTCGCCCCACAGACGGGGATGCTTGGCACTTCCCACCTTGCCGTTGTCGGCGCCGATGACGGCGTACGCCCGGTCGCCGACAAGCCCTACGGAGGTGACCTCCGAAGCGTCGATGCACTCGCCTTGCATGGACTTCACCGGAAAGCGCCAGAGCTCCTGGACGGTTGCCGCTTGGCCGTCACTCATCGTCGCCGCCTTCGCCACGTGTTGATGGGCCGCTCGCCCCATCGGTCGCACTGTAACCCCTGGTCGACATGGGTGTCGCCGACATTCACTGATGCGGATGCGTCGCCATGTTCCGCGGGGGCGCTGAAGTCCGCACTGTCCGTTGGGGACGCGTTGTCGACCTCGGAACCGGACAGGTGGATCGATAGAGTGTCCGTAGGGCGGAATGGACGCGCACGGCATTCCCCCCGGCGGCAAGTACCGGAGACGCACATGACGATCGGACATCGAGAGGCAACGCACATCGGCTCGGTCGTCTCGGTGAACGTCGGCATGCCTCGTGACATCGAATGGGCCGGGAGGACCGTACGAACGGCCATCTGGAAGGAACCCACCGACCAACGGGTGCCGGTCGAACACGACAATCTGGCCGGTGACCGGCAAGCCGATCTGCGGGTGCACGGTGGACCGGACAAGGCCGTGTACGCCTACTCCGCAGAGGACTATCGATGGTGGGAGGAACGACTCGGCGCCCCGCTTGACCCGGGTACCTTCGGTGAGAACCTCACGACCGTGGGCCTCGAGTTGGACCATGCCGTCATCGGCGAGGTCTGGGCCATCGGTACTGCGCTACTCCAGGTGGCACAAACCCGACAACCCTGCTTCAAACTGGGGATCCGAATGGGGGACGCCGGGTTCGTGGAGGAGTTCGACCGCGCCCGTCGCTTCGGTGTCTACCTGCGCATCATGGAGGCCGGCGACGTGGGTGTGGGAGACGGGATCTCCCTCGTCTCCCGACCGACACACGGTATGACGGCGGCGAACTTCGCCGACGCCCTGGACTCGCACGACGCGCGGGCCATCCGGCGTCTCCTCGAGACCGCCGAGGTGCCCGAAGGGATCAGGGTGTGGGCCAGGCGCCAGATCGATCGCGCCGAGTCCTGACGCAAGTCCGTGCGGGGTGGTCGAATCCGCTGCTGGCTGCGGAGCGGGTCCACCCCCGGACGCTTGGGTCAGCGACGGGTCACCGACCTCGGTTCGGCATGCTGAGCCCTCCGCTTCGTGGACTGCGTGCCGGATTGACGAAATCTGCTGCTCTATGGCCGGGAGGTTTCACCGGCTGATCCCGACTCGGCAGCAAGTTGAAGAGCAAGGGGAAGTCGAATAGCAGATTGCCGTGAGTGCTGCCAACAGGCCTTGAGTTGGGAGTGCGACCAAGTTGCCGCTTACGCTGATGTGCGGGAGGAGTGTGATCGGCGATGGGCTTGAGCAACACATGCGAGCACGGTGTGGTACTGCAGTTTTGCCCGACATGCAAAATGCCCTTCCAGGAGAAGAGGCGCCAACAGCGACTCCATTCGGGAGTGACGTCAGGTGAGCGGAAATCGCCGCTCAACAGCGATACCTACTTCGACCACACTTGGACGGAATGGTTTGCCATGCGCGACGCAGGTTCCGCCGTCATCCTCGAGCACGCTCGGCAGCGCCGGTTCCTTACCTATCCTGACCTCTGGGCCGGAATTCAAGCGACGGTGAACTTCGAGATCGGCAATCCCTGGCGACAAGTGCCGCAGCTCCTCGGGTACATCTCGGACAACACGTTCGAAGAGATCGGACTCTTCGTGACAGCCCTGGTGGTTGACGGTGACTCCGAACGTGGCCCCAGTGAAGGCTTCTTCCGGCTTGCTGCCGATCGTGGAGCCCTCCCTGAGGTTGACTCTCCTCCGAAGGGGATCCCCTGGACCGGGATGACACCCAGGCAACGGGCATTCTGGGAATCGCAGGTGACAAGGATCTTTGAGAAGAGCGATCAGATCTGAGTCGACTGCCAATGGTGCACCGGTGATGTGGCCCCTGCTCGTCCTCAGTCCCTGGAGGTGAGCACTGCACCTCGGTTCGGGGATGGCGCTTCGCCCGTGGTGGTCGATCAAGAGGGGGAGATCGAGGTGGCGATTTCTAAAGTGCTTTCGGTTGAATCGCGGTGTGGGTCCGTCGGTCAACCTGTCAGGACGAGGAGGATGGACCCAGCGCATGGAGCGATAGCTAGGATTCAGCGCACGCTCCAGATTGGTGGAATACCGTGCACGACCGAGCCGAATTGTCGCACCGATGACCGGCCCAGTGGATGATCGATCGGACGCCGACGCCGATCCGAATCCGGACGTAGAGGTGCCCGCCGACGCCATCTGGTACAAGGTGGCAGAGCTGGGTGAACTCGGCGATGGAAGGGTCCGAACGGCAGCGGCAGGTCCCCGGACGATCGCCCTGACCCATTGCGGTGGACGCTTCGGAGCGCTCGAGAACCACTGCCCCCACCAGGGCGGACCGCTGGGGGAGGGCTCCATCGAGAACGGCCTGCTGCGTTGCCCCTGGCACGGCTACGACTACGACCCCATCACTGGACGACCTCCGTCCGGATTCAGTGACGCGCCGGAGTCCTTCCCGGTCGACGTCCGTAGCGACGGTGTCTACGTGGCCGTCAGACCGCTGCCCGAGCACCGACGGGACGTCTCCGACGTCATGGTGGAGACCATGGTGGCCTGGGGCGTCACCCATGTCTTCGGCATGGTCGGCCACTCGAACCTTGGGTTCGCCGATGCCATGCGGCGGGCCGAGGCCAGGGGCGAGTTGACCTACATCGGCATCCGCCACGAAGGGGCGGCATCATTCGCTGCGTCGGCCTACGGAAAGCTGACCGGTCGGCCGGCTGTCTGCTTCGGCATCGCCGGCCCCGGGTCGACCAACCTGCTCACCGGCCTCTATGACGCAAAGGTCGACCGGGCACCGATCCTCGCCGTCTCCGGGCAGGTGCCGTCCAAGGTGATGGGACGTGGTGCCTTTCAGGATCTCAACCTGATCGGCGCGTTCGCCGACGTCGCAGACTTCTCCCGCACGATTCTTCCCGACTCGGACCACGCCGAGCTGACGGCCCTGGCCCTGAAGACCGCCCTCGTCGGCCGCGGGGTGGCCCATCTCGTGCTTCCCGACGAGGTCCAGGTCCAGGCCGCGCCGGACCGACCACCGGCCACGCCCACGGGAAGAGTCGCCGACCTGGAGATCGCCCCACCGGCCGACGCGCTCACCCGGGCGATCGACGCGATCGGCGAGTCCACGCGCCCGGTCATCGTCGTCGGTCACGGGGCCCGCTTCGACATGCCCGACATCGAGGCGCTGGCCGAGGAACTGGGCGCGCCCGTGCTGACCACCTTCAAGGCCAAGGGGCAGATCTCGGACCGGCACCCCTTGGGCTGCGGCGTGCTCGGGAGGAGCGGCACCCCGGTGGCCTCGTGGCACATGAACGAGTCGGATCTGCTGGTGGTGTTCGGGGCCTCGTTCTCGAACCACACGGGGATCGCCTCCTACAAGCCGATCGTCCAGGTCGATTTCGACCCCATGGCCCTGGGCCGGTTCCATCCCGTGACCGTCCCGGTGCTGGGCCACGTGGGCATCACGGCGCGGGCGCTCCTGTCCGCAGTCGTGCCGCGCGATGACAGAGTCGACCAGCGGGCCGACGTGGCAGCCCGGTGGGCGATCTGGCGAGCCGAGAAGCAGCGGCGGATCGAGGACGACCAGGGACGGGGAGTGGGTGCCGCCGCCGTCTTCGACTCGATGAGCCGTCGCGTGCCGGCCGATGCCGTGGTCACCGTCGATGTGGGCAACAACGCCTACTCGTTCGGGCGGTACTTCGAGTGCGACCGCCAGTCGGTGCTCATGTCGGGGTACCTGGGATCGATCGGATTCGGCTTTCCGGCCGCCATGGGCGCGTGGGCCGCCGCCCCGGACCGCAAGATCGTGGCGGTCACCGGGGACGGAGGTTTCGGGCAGTACCTGGCCGAGTTCACCACGGCCGTCAAGTACGGGATGCCGATCACCCACGTGCTGCTCAACAACCAGGAGCTCGGGAAGATCGCCAAGGAGCAGCGGGCGGCGGACATGGACGTATGGCAGGTGTCCCTGCACAATCCGAGTTTCGCCGCCTACGCGGAGCTGTGCGGCGGTCTCGGGCTCCGCGTCGAGAGCCGGGAGCAACTTGACGATGCTCTGGCCGAGGCGCTCGCATTCGACGGACCGTCACTGGTCGAGGTCGTGAGCGACGGCGAGCTGGTCTGATCTGCACCGATCCCTCCGCCCCGGCGCCGACCCGGGCTCCGACGGACGGTCAGGTGCTGGTCCGGGGCACTCCGATGTCGACGGTCAGAGGCCAGGGAATCAACTCCAGGGCCGTCGACGGGACCGGCAGGAGCACTTCCGGGTCCCGGCCAGGCGTCGCTCGGTGCGCTTCACTGGTGCCCGTCACTGCCGCCCGCATCACTTGCACCGGTGCGGGCAATGCGCCAGGGGAGTGGCGTACCTACAGTGCGGCCACCGCGGCGACGATGTCGGCAGGCTCGACCCGGTTGCGCCAGTCGGCATCCACCGACGAGAACCGCACGACACGGTCGGTGTCGACGATGAAGGTCGATGCCACGGGGAGGGAGCGTCGGCCGTCCGCGTTCTGGGCGGCGGGGTCGTTCTGGAACACGTTGACCTGCAGGTCCTCCAGCTCCCCGGTGAGGTCGAAGCGCACCTTGTAGGCCTCGCTGACCGACTGGTCGAGGTCGCTCAGCACCGGGAAGGCCAGTTCGTGCCGGGCGATCAGATCACTTCCGTGGTCGGGCGCCTGGGCGCTGATGGCCACGAGGGTCGCCCCAGCACCGCGGATCTCGTCCAGCGAGAGCTGCAACGCCCGGAGCTGCAGGTTGCAGTAGGGGCACCAGTCGCCTCGGTAGAAGGTGATCACGACGGGGCCGTGGGTGAGGAGCTCGTCGAGGCTGACCGTGGACCCGAATGCATCGGGAAGCGAGAAGGTGGGTGCCGTGGCACCGACGGCGATGCCGGGGGCCACGCCGGAGGCAGCCAGCTCGGCCACACCGTGGTCGATGCGGGCGCCGATCTCCCCGGGGATGCCGTGGGTGATGCCGTCGAGTTGGGACCGGAGATCGGACATGGGCGCTCCCTGAGTAAATGGACTATTCGGTCCACTGTAGGAGAGCTACAATGGACCGTCAAGTCCATTCTCCGAGGAACGCCCGTGACCGACACCATCTCGCGCCCGTTGACGGCGAAGGGCCAGCGGACCCGGGACCGGATCATCGCTGCGGCTGCCGAGCTGATGGTCGGGCGTGGCGTGGCGTCGGTCAGCCTCGACGAGGTCGGGCGGGTGACGTCGACGAGCAAGTCGCAGATGTACCACTACTTCGCGTCCAAGGACCAGCTCGTCGCCGCCGTCGTCCGGCATGTGGGTGAGGAGATCCTCGACTTCCAGGGGTCACTGCTCGAGGGCATGGAGTCCCTCGAGGACGTCGAGCGGTGGGCCGATGCCGTCGTGGCGTACCAGCGCCGAGGGGACCACTTCTGCGGTTGCCCCCTCGGAACGTTGGCCGGCGAGCTCTCGGGTGATCCGGTGCATCCGCAACGCCAGATCGAGGAGGCGTTCGAGGCCTGGGAGGGACTGCTCGAAGAAGGCTTGGCCCGGATGGTGGCGAACGGTCGACTCGTCGCTGACGCTGATCCGCATCGCCTGGCGGTCGCCACTTTGGCGGCGCTCCAGGGTGGCCTACTCATGTCCAAGGCCACCCAGGACGAGTCGGCACTCCGGATCCCGCTGGATGCCGCCGTCGGCTACATCCGGGGCTTCCTCGCGGAGTGGGCGGGGGATTGACGGCGGAACGAGGGAGACGAACCCGATTGGAGTTCGACCTCATCGACGGTCACATCGGTGTCCTGATCCGTCCGTGGAGCTGAGGTGACCGGGTGGACGGCCTCCCCGCCGTTGGCCACCGCACCCGGCTCGTCCCATTCCGAGCTCGGCCGGGTCACCGCTTCGTGCGCTGCGGCTTGGCGACGCGACCGCCCAGCGTGTCCAGGACCTCGCCGATGGCCACATCCCGCTCAGGAGCCTCCGGCAGACGCAGGTCGTGGGCGATCTCGTAACGGTTCCGGCGTCCGTCGCGGTGCTTGATGATGTAACCGCCTTCGGCCAGATCGTTCACGATGGCGTAGGCGCTGCGTTCGGTGACGCCGACTTCTGCGGCGATGTCACGTAGTCGTGCCTCCGGGTCGTGGCTGATGCAGAGGAGCACTCGACCATGGTTGCTGAGCAACGTCCATCGCGGCATGAGAAGAAGCTACACCTGAAAATATAGAAATATATTGCTAGTGACCAACTACAGGCGTAGGATTGGGGCACACCCGGACGTCCGTCGCCGACGGTTATCCATTTCGGGTGTCTCGAAGGGATTCCGCCATGGGCACCGCCCGCTTCTCGTCAACCATTACCTCTGGTCCATCGCGCCCACATGCCGATAATCCGCGGTCACAACGTCGTGGCCATTCACAGCGCCTGTGGCGGGGAGCGGCCGTCCTCGCCGGTGCGCCGATCCTGTCGGTGCTGCTCGTCGGCTCCGTGCTGACCGGAGCGGCGGGGGCGGCCCAGCCTGCCGTAGGCCTCGGAACAGCCGCCCCGTTCGCCGTCCTGGCTGGGTCGACGGTGACCAATACCGGTCCGTCCGTTATCTCCGGTGACGTGGGTGTCTCCCCGGGAACCGCCATCGTCGGGTTCCCGCCCGGAATCGTCAACAACGGGACGTTGCACGCCGCCGACGCCGTGGCGCTCCAGGCGCAGTCCGACGTGACAACCGCCTACAACGACGCCGCCGGACGCACCCCGGTCGTCACCGAGTCCAGTGACCTCGGCGGCCAGACCCTGGCCCCGGGCGTCTATTCGGCAGCCTCGGCAATGAGCCTGACCGGGAACGTGACCCTCGACGCGGCGGGAGACCAGAGTGCGGTATTCATCTTCCAGGCCGGGTCGACTCTCATCACCGCCTCGAGCAGCTCGGTCAGCCTCATCGGTGGGGCCCAGGCCTGCAACGTCTTCTGGCAGGTCGGCAGCTCCGCCACCCTGGGCACGACGACGTCCTTCGTCGGGACGATCCTCGCCCTCACGTCGGCGTCGCTCGACACGGGAGCCACCCTGCAGGGGCGCGTGTTCGCCCGCAACGGCGCGGTCACCCTCGACGACAACGTGATCACCCAGCCCGGATGCCTGACCACCCCTCCGACGACGACCACCACGACCACCACGGCGTCGACGACGTCGACGACGTCTGCGACCTCCGGATCGGGCGGCTCGGGATCGTCCGGGGCCTCCGGGTCGGTCTCGACGACGGGGAGCGTGGTGTCCGGTGAGGGAAGCAGTGGAACCGGATCGGCCGCAGGGACGACGTCCTCGGCGGTCATCCCGCTCGGCGCCCCCGGCACCGGCAGGGGCGGCGCCAGCCACACGCGCAATGACGCGCTGATCGGGCTGGGCGCAATTGCCATGTTGGCCGCGGGTACAGCGGCAGTGGCTGGCTGGCGTAGGCGTCAGGCCTCGGCCGCCACGGCATCACAGTCGATCCGGTGACCCTCACGGATCCCGCCCGGACTCCGCGTAGGGTGCCCCGTTGGGGGATCGTGGCCGCGGTTCTCCTCATCGCCGGAGTCGTCCTGGTGACGACGGGGCTGCAGGGTGGTGACCGTGCTCTGGCACGGCCCACCCCGTCAGCGAGCGCGCTGCGGGCCGGTGAGGAAGCGGCGGCCGTTCCCCGGGCCCTGACCACGAGTCGATCGGTCCCGGTGAGGCTCCGGATCCCCGCACTCGGGATGAGCGTCCAGGTCGGGACCCTCGGACTGAACGCGGACGGGACCGTCCAGGTGCCGTCCGGCACCACGCAACCAGGGTGGTTCGACCGGGGGCCCACACCAGGTCAGCTGGGGTCCGCAGTCCTGCTCGGTCACGTCGACAGCTACCGCGGTCCCGGCGTGTTCTTCCAGCTCCGGACCCTCGCTGCCGGAGACCAGGTCGACGTGGACCTGGCCGACGGTGACACCGCCCAGTTCACGGTGGACTCGGTGGAACAGTTCTCGAAGCAGGCGTTTCCGGACCAGCGGGTCTACGGATCGCACGGCTCGAGTGCCCTGCAGCTCGTCACGTGTGGCGGGATCTTCGACCACCAGACCGGCAGCTACCTCTCCAATGTGGTGGTGTTCACGTCGCTCACCGCGGTCACGCCGCCGGTGTAGGCCGGCCGCCCGGGCGTCGACCGCTGGTCGTCGGTGGCCGGCGCGGTAGGTGGTCGGCGGCGGCGACCCGTCGACGTCAGGATCGATCGTCTTCGTACGAGCGGTTCTGCGAGGACTCGCCCCGAGGAGCGCGGCGGCGTTCCTTCGACGCCCATTCGGCCTTCGAGGCCTTGGATCGACGCGCCTTCGCCGCAGGGCTGAACCGGTGCTCCGCTCCCTGTGGGGTGATCCCTCCCACCGCCTCGCCGACTTCGCGCCAGCTGGCGCCGGCCGCCCTGGCCGACTCGGCCGCCAACTGGCTACGCCGTTCGGCCGCGCGCCGCACCGAGTCCGCGAACCGGAGCTCCGCCAGGGCGGTGTCGTGACCCTCGCGCAGTCCCTCCGTCACCTCGCGGCACCCGCGTTCCACCACCCGGTCCGCCATGGTCTCCACGTTCACGTCCATGCCCGACCGTACCAACGGGGACGAGCGAGATCAACTATGTGTTGACAACCATGTGTTGACGAAGTAACGTCAACACATGGTTGATCATGCCGGTGTACGCCGATCTGGTGTGACGACCCGGGCCGCACATCGGATGCCGATCGTGGCTGTGACCGCCGCCGCCGTCCTGACCATGGTGGTCGTCGGAACGGCCGTATGGGGTCCAGCCCCGGCCCCGATGAGTGCGGCGGTCTCCGTCCACCACGCACGCAGTGCGGATCGGCATGGCTCCGTGCGAGCCGCGCGTCCGGCAGTCGTTCCGGTCGCCCCGACACCCGACTCGACGACCGCGCCCGCTCCAGGGACGCCGACCACTGGAGCGCCCGGGACGGTGGTGTCGTCGCCGGCGGCATCGACTCAGGCGTCGGCCGACGCCGCCCTGGTCGCTCAGGTGGAGGCCTCCGGAATCGCTCCCGGACCCCACTGGACCTGGAGCCTCGGTGACACGGCCGTCTCGTGTCACATCGCCCCCACCCCGGGACAGGGCACTGGATGCACGACGTGGTCGTCGGGTTCCGAGGCCACCGTGTTCGACGGTCCGGTGACGCTGGCGCTGGTAGCTCACGAGATCGCCAATGCCGAGACGGAGGCCTACGCCATTCCCACGCTGCTGGACCAGGTGTCGAGCGCCGCAGGGGGAAGTTCATGGTCGGCCACCGATGCCGTCGCCTCCTGCCTGGTCGCACACTTCCTCGGATTCCAGGATGCCGCCGCCGGGCCGTGGGCGTGCCCGGCCACGCTGGCGGCCGCGGTCGCCACCCACATCCACGACACGGTCGTGACGACCCGGATCACCGCCACCTGCGGAGTTGCCTCCGGAACGAGCTCGACGCTGACGTTCAGTGCCGGTGCCGGGACGGTCTCCGTGACCTCGAGCGTGGCCGGATCCGTTCCGCAGTCGGCATCGAACGGAGGTTCCGTGGTGGTCTCCGGGATCGGCACGTTCGTCGCCGACGACGTCGGTGGCACCGCCATGCTTTCCGGGGTCTGCGAGGCGTGAGGACGTCGTCCGAGCCCGGGAAAGCGCACGGCGACCCTGGCGGGGACCGGGGCTGAGCTGCTCGGAAAGGGGGGTTAACCCCACCCGAAGACGCCGACTAGCCGGATTCAGATCGGCGGGGCGATGACTTACCGTGACCGGTGATGATCACCGCACACTCACTGACGAAGCGCTACGGCGACGCAACAGCCGTGGACGACCTGACCTTCGAGGTCCCCTCCGGTGAGGTGACCGGATTCCTGGGGCCGAACGGCTCGGGCAAGTCGACGACCATGCGGATGATCATGGGTCTCGATCTCCCCGATTCGGGCTCGGCGCTGATCAACGGCAGGAGCTACGGCGAGCTGGACTGGCCACTGCGCGAGGTGGGCGCCCTGCTCGACGCCAAGGCGTTCCATCCGGCCCGCACCGCCCGCAACCATCTGCGCTGGCTCGCGCTGGCCAACGACCTCCCGGCGGGCCGGGTCGACGAGGTGCTCGACCAGGTCGGCCTCACCTCGGTGGCCGGTCGACGCGTCGGGAAGTTCTCGCTCGGCATGACCCAGCGCCTGGGCATCGCCGCCGCCCTCCTCGGCGATCCGGGGGTCCTCCTCTTCGACGAGCCGGTCAACGGGCTCGATCCCGAGGGAATCCGCTGGGTCCGCCACTTCCTCCGTGACCTGTCCCGACAGGGCCGTACCGTGCTCGTGTCGAGCCACCTCATCAGTGAGATGGCGCTCACGGCGGATCGGCTGGTGGTGATCGGTCGGGGCCGTTTGATCGCGGAGACGAGCGTGGCCGACTTCGTCGGACGGAGCGGGGGCGGCGCGGTGCGCCTGGTCACCCCGGACGGGGACGCGTTCACCGCCGAGCTGACGGAGGCCGGGGCCACGGTCGTGGCCGAGGACGGGGCGCTGACGGTCGCAGGTCTGCTGGGACCCCAGATCGGCGACCTGGCCGCCCGGGACGGGCTCCGGATCTACGAGCTGACCCCGGTGACCGCCTCCCTGGAGGACGCCTTCATGGAGCTGACCCAGGACGAGGTGGAGTACCGCCCGTCGACGACTCCCGGCGAACTGGCCGCGGAACGAGGAGCATGACCATGACCACCGAGATCCTCCTGGACGCCCCGAGGGGCCACTACCGGCCGAAGAACATCGCCCGGTCCGAAGTGGCCAAGATCATGACCCTCCGGTCGACGGCCATCACCGTGGGACTGACCGTCGTCGCCTGCCTCCTCGTGACCGGACTCGCCTCCCACGCGGCAACCCATCGCGCTCCGGGGTACTACCAGGGGTTCGACCCCACCCAGCAGTCCCTGTCCGGCATGATCACGGTCGCCCTGGCCGGCGGCGTCTTCGGCGCCCTGCTCATCACGGGTGAGTACTCGAGCGGGACCATCCGCTCGACGTTGGCCGCCGCGCCGAGGCGCCCGCTGCTGCTCGCCACCAAACTCGGCGTCACCACCGGGCTGACCATGGCCTTCTCCGTGGTCCTCAGCTTCGTGTCGTTCTTCCTCGGACAGGCGATCCTCTCGAGCGGAGGGGCCCCCACCGCCACACTGGCATCGCCGGGGGCAGCCCGAGCCGTCGTCCTCACCGGACTGTTCATCGGGCTCCTCGCCCTCATGGCCTTCGGTTTCGGGCTCATCTTCCGCGGCACGGCGGCGGCGATCGCCGGATTCGTGGCGGTGATCTTCGTCCTTCCCCTGGTCATGCACGGCATCTCCGAGGCCGGCGTCCGCTATCTGCCCACCAACATCCTGATCGGCTCGATCATGGCGACGGTCACCCAGGGGCAGGGTGGGCCCTACCCGCCGCTCGCTCCGGTCGTAGGGTTGTTGCTGATGGCCCTCTACGCCGCCGCCGCGCTCGCCGTCGGAGCTGTGCTCTTCGTCAGGCGCGACGCTTGAGCGACCCGGGCGCCGAGGTCGGCTGGGTGCAGATCCGGATCCCCGAGGAGCGGGCCCAGCAGGCCCGGCGGCTCTCCCAGGTGGTCCTGCGCGAGCCGTTCCAGAAGCGATGCTGGGCGGAACTGGGGTACTTCCTGATCGCGTCGGCGCTGGCCGCGGGGGCGGTCCTGGTCCTCGGAGCGATCGGATTCGTGGGCCTGCTGCTCTCGATCGTCCTGGTCGGGGTGTTCATCCTGGGGGGCGGACTGCGCATCGCCCGGGGATTCGGTCGCTGGCAGCGGACGCTGGCCTGGACCACGTTGGGCGAGAACATCAGCGAACCCGAACCGTTCAGCCCCGCCCCCGGCATCTTCCGGTGGTTGCGGGCGGCGCTGAGCGACGGACCGGCGTGGCGAGCGGTCCTCTACTTCGCGACCAAGGTCCCGCTGACGATCTTCGGGGTGTGGTTCGCCCTCAGCCTCTGGATCGAGGCGGCGCTCGGGATCGCGTCACCCTTCCTCGGCGACGGCGGGACGACCCGGTTCGGACTCATCGGCCACGCCGTGGGACGGGACGGGAATCCTTCGGGACCGCCGACGTTCAGCACCCACGTCACCGAATTCGTGATCGGGGTCCTGTTCCTCTTCCTCGCCCCGTGGGCCATGCGGTTCGTGGTCTACGTCGATCGGCGACTGATGCACCTGCTGCTCGGGCCCAACGCCACGTCGTCCCGGGTGCGGAGCCTCGAGGTGTCGAGGACGAAGACGCTGGACGCGGCCACCGAGACACTCCAGCGCATCGAGCGCGATCTCCACGACGGCACCCAGGCCCAGTTGGTGGCCCTGGCCATGCGCCTCGGACAGGCGAAGGAACGCCTGGAGGGCATGGCGGCCGGTCCCGACGAGACCGATGACCTGCAGGTCGTCCGGCGCCTGGTCGACGAGGCCCACCGCGGGGCGAAAGAGGCGATCACCGACCTGCGGGACCTCGCCCGGGGCATCCACCCTCCGGCCCTCGACACCGGACTGGAGAACGCGCTGGCCACGCTGGCCGCCCGCTCGACGATCCCGACCGACGTGCAGGCCTCCGTGCAGTCCCGGCCCAGCCCGGCCGTCGAGGCGATCTGCTACTTCTGCGCGGCCGAGCTCCTGGCCAACGTCGCCCAGCACGCGGAGGCGTCGCGGGCGTCGTTGAGCTGTACGCAGCACGGCCCGTGGCTGCGCATCGTCGTGCGCGACGACGGGAGGGGCGGTGCCTCGGTCAACCGGGTCGGCTCGTCGTCGAGCGGCCTGGCCGGCCTGGCCGACCGCGTGGGCGCGGTCGACGGGCACCTGAGCATCGCCAGCCCCCCGGGGGGACCGACGGTCGTCACCGTGGATCTGCCGACACGCGCGTGACCGGGCTGGACGAGGACGCCATCCGGGTCGTGATCGCCGAGGACTCCGCCATTCTGCGGGACGGACTGCAGCAGCTCTTGTCGGATCGCGGCTTCACCGTGGTCCGGGCGGTGGCCGACGCCGAGGCGCTCGAGCAGGCGATCGCCGAGGATCCACCCGATGTGGCGGTGGTCGACATCCGGATGCCGCCCAGCTTCACCGACGAGGGACTGCGTGCGGCCATCCGGCTGCGATCGGTACATCCGGAGGTCGGGATCCTGGTGTTCTCCCAGTACGTGGAGACGCGCTACGCCGCCGAACTCCTGGCTGGCGGCGCAGCCGGCATCGGCTACCTGCTCAAGGACCGGGTGGCCGACGTCTCGGACTTCGTGGAAGCGCTAGTGCGCGTGGCATCGGGGGGGACCGCCCTCGACCCGGAGGTCGTGACCCAGCTGATGGGAGCGTCCCGTCGCACGGATGCTCTGTCCGGGCTCAGCGGTCGCGAGCGCCAGGTGCTGGAGCTCATGGCCGAAGGCCGGACGAACTCCGCCATCGCCGCCGCCCTGGTCGTCTCCGAAGGGGCGGTGGAGAAGCACATCGCCAACATCTTCTCCAAACTGGACCTGCCGATCTCCTCCACCGATCACCGGCGGGTCCTGGCCGTATTGCGCTACCTGGAGGGGTGACGGGGCCCGAACGGGTGCGGTGAAGGCGACGAGATCACGTTTCCGGATCGAGCAGGGGTTCCGGGCGGACTTCTCGGAGCAACGCCCGGAACCGCGCGGACGACAGGTAGGCCGTAGGCCTGTTGGACCGCACGAGCTGGCGTTCGACGTAATCGGGTTCGAGGCCGGTCCCGGCTTCGATCATCACCTCGATGTCGGCCCAGTCCCTCGTCCGACCAAAGGAGATCTTGAAGACGGTGAGGTCTTCTGCGGACAGGAACGGAAGGTCATGCCATCTGCCGGCGTTGACGAACGGCTTGGTCACCGCTCGGTCGAGGACGTCGTCGTGGAAGCCGTCGAACGCGAAGAACAAAAGCCGGTGTCAAGCGATCTCCGAGCAACCCCCATGGTGCAAACGGGACTTGGGGCGCGTCGTCGCGGAGCGGAGCACATGGGACACTGTGACATCGGACAAACCCAAGGGAACGGCAACGACGTCAACCGGAGTAGTGGCGGGAAACAGGACCGTCAGGCATGGGTTCGCGCCAACTTCAGTGAGATCTTCGGCACCTCGGCAGGTGAGTTGCAGGCGCAAGGGCACGATCCTCGCCAATACGCGAGAGAACACCGCGTCAAGATCCGCGAATTCGCCCAGAAGCAGCGAAGACAGGGCATCGCGGTTCCCAGTGGTCGAACTTCGGGTGGCGATCACCAGGGCGACAGCGGACCCGATGCCGGTGGTCCTGCCGACCGGAGCTATGGATACGGAGGGAGTAGTCGCTTCGGCCGTGGAATATGGGGTGGCACCGGGTGCATCGGGATCCTGCTCGCCCTGTTCGCCCTGCGTTTCTTGCTGATCGACTCGTTCGTCGGCACGCACGCCGCAGTATTCTGGGTTCTGGGGATCGGCGGGATCCTCCTGGTGGCCCGAGTAGTTCTCTTCTCCTGGCTCCGACGAAGGCGCTTCAACCAGCGGCAGTCGAGCAATCAATAGACCGGTCTGTCTGGGATCCCATCGCCCGAGAGGTGACGAGCAAGGGGGCGATTCAGTCCAACATCTGGGTGACTGAATCGAGTCTGTGGTCGTTAGAGCTAGTGCCTAGCGCGCCCATTCCCGGCGGCAGGTTCATGCCCCCGTTGATCGGCATCATCAGGTGATCCCCGTCGGCTCAGGCAATCCAGGTGCGCGTGCAGGTTCAGAGGGGTCGATGGTTGAAGTGTTTGCCCGGGGAAGAAACACCACGGCCAGCCCTGCGGCCAGGAGAGCGATGCCCGCCGAGACGAGAAGTGCCATCTGCATGCCGTGTACGAAGGCAGTACGGACTGATGTGACCAGAGCCGGTGAGTTGAGTTTCTGGCCCACCGCGACCCCGGCAAAGACGCTCTGGCGAACTGTTTCGGCTGCCGGACCCGACAGGCCGTGGAGGTCGAGGTGGGCGGAATAACCAGCTCCCACGACGCTTCCCAGGAGGGCGATACCCAGCGGTCCTCCAACTTCATCGATGGCCTCGAGGACACCGGAGCCGACGCCACTGTTCTCGGGTGAAAGCTCGACCAGCGCGGCTGAGGTGGAGGTAGCAAGGGCAAGGCCCGTACCTGCTCCGACGATGACCAACCAGCTCGCCACAAACGCTCCGCTCGTAGTTCCGTTCGTCGTGGCCCCGAGACACAACCCTCCGGCCAGAAGAAGGAAACCAACTGCAGTGGCAACCTTGGAACCGAGGAATCTGGCGACCGCGGCGGCGGGAATCGCACCAAGGAGAACGCCACCGACCAAGGGCAACAGCCGCAGGCCCGAGCCCATGGCAGTGGTGCCGAGAACGCCCTGGAAGAACTGGGGCAGTGTGAACAAGACTCCAATCAGTGAGAGGAACGACAGCGCAGCCAAGATCGAACCCCACGTGAACGATGCCGACGCGAACAGGGCCATGTCGAGTAGCGGCCGCCCATCGGGACGGGTGGTCAGATGCCACTCCCAGGCGAAGAATCCGACCAGGATCATCACGCCGACCACCATCATCACGATGGCCAGGGGATCACTCCAACCGTCGGCCCCCGCCCGAATGAGCCCATAGGTCATCGCCACAAGTCCAGCGACCGACCCAGCGATTCCGACCGCGTCGACTCCCGGGCGTTCGGGCGACCGGAACTCCGGCAACAGCGCACCGGCCGCTACGAAGCCGACCAGTGCGATCGGGACGTTGATGAGGAACACCCAACCCCACCAGAAGCTGGTCAGGAGCCAACCGCCAAGGATGGGCCCGATCGGCATGGCCAGGAAGTTCCCTGCCCCGAGAACGCCGACGGCCTGCGGGCGCTCCTCCTTGTCGAACAGCACGGTCAGCGAGGAAATCGCCATCACGATGATCCCGGCCCCGGCGAGACCGAGTAGCACCCGGGCCACCATGAATTCGGCCACCGACGTCGAGTAGGCGCACATTGCTGAACCCAGAGCGAAGAGGGCGAGCGACACGAGGAAGACCCTCTTGTGACCGAAGCGATCTCCCAAGAGGCCGGCGGGGAGCATGGCGGCCGCCAACACAAGGAAGTATCCCGACGAGAACCACTGAAGATCGGACTCGGAGGCGTGGAGCGACCTGGCGAGGGTGGGGAGTGCCACGCTGAGTACCGTGCTGTCCACTCCCACGCAGAGAATGGTGAGGAAGACACCGCCGAGGGCCCACCATCTTCGGGGAGTGATTGGTAGGAGCTCTACTGAGCTGTCCCCGAGTTCGCTGGTCATGGTGCTCCTCGCGCTGGAGGAGACGTCGGGCCGGTACGTGGCGGCCGTTCTCAGTCGACGGTCACAAGTCTTGGGAACGGCGCCTTCAAGGCTGATTGGACATCAACTTCACTGTCGTCCAGAGGCCAGCCTACCCCGCGGGTGCGGGCATTTGATGGGAGCCCCAGTCAGCGACCGACCGGCCCACCCTCCCGTAGGGGCAACGCCCCGAGCCGCTGATCTGGGTCACCCGGACACAGGCCGTTCACGGGAACGATCAGCCGGACGGTCAGCTCGGCGCGGTCGCTGCGACCCACCGCCTCGGTACCATCGGAGACAGCCGGCACGGCCTCCGCGCGTGGACCGGCCCGGTCCCGAGGAGGTGCTGTGGAGTACGAGATCCTCAAACCTCCGCCCCGTCGACACCGGACGGTCTGGATCCTGGTCGCGGTCCTCGTCGTGGCCGCTCTCGGTGGGGGCGCCTACGTCCTCGGTACCCGTCGTGCGACGACAGGGACGCCGGCCCACCAGTCCGCCCCGTCAACGGTATCCACCGCGCACCCGGTGTCCGTGGTGGCGACCGTCCCGGCCACCGGGGCCACTGACGTGCCGTCGGACCAGGTGGTCTCCGTCACCCTGTCCGGCCCGGTCGCCACGGTGACGGCCGTGCCCACGTTCAATCCGATCGTGGCCGGAACATGGAGGAAGACCGCCACCAAGACACTCACGTTCGCCGCCGCAGCCCCTTTCCTGCCCACGGTGACCGAGACCCTCACCATCCCGGCCGGGCTGCGGGTCACCTCGGGCGCCACCCTGGGCACCCCGACGACGGTGACCTTCGCCGTGGCCCAAGCCAGCACCGAGCGACTCCAGCAGCTGCTGGCCCAGGAGAACTACCTGCCACTGACGTTCACCCCCACCAACCCGACGACACCACCTGCGGACCTGGCCACCGCGCAACCCGGCACCTTCGCCTGGCGCTGGCCGGGCCTGCCGCCGGACTTCATCTCCCAGTGGATCGAGGGGTCCGAGAACGTCATCACCAAGGCAGCCCTGATGTCCTTCCAGAACCAGCACGGCCTGCAGGTGGATGCCATCGCTGGACCCGCCCTGTGGACGGCGCTCCTGGCCGACGCGACGGTCCACAAGACGAACACCCAGCCCTACGTCGACGTGCTGGTGTCCAAGCAGGTTCCCGAGACGCTCACCCTCTTCGAGAACGGCACACCGGTGATGGCCAACATCGCGGTCAACACCGGCGCGCCGGGTGCGGACACCGCGGACGGCACCTTCGCGGTCTTCGAGCACGTGCCCAGCTCCCGGATGCAGGGCACCAATCCGGACGGCTCGACCTACGACGACCCGGCCGTGCCGTGGGCCAGCTACTTCAACGGTGGTGACGCCCTGCACGGCTTCGTGCGGGCCACCTACGGCACGCCCCAGAGCAACGGGTGCGTCGAGATGCCCATCGCCACCGCGGCCCAGGTCTGGCCGCTCACCCCCATCGGCACTCCGGTGACCGTGATCGGACCAGCCTCGTAGGGAGAGGTCGTCACTTCCTGTCCGTACGGTTGGAGCCAATCGCTCGCAGGGTCGTAGGCCTGCCGTAAGGAATGTCCCGATCCTGGAAGCGGTGGTCCCCATCGACGAGCAAGCAACGTTCGGCAACTACGCCCTGGAGTGGCTCGATCTGAGGATCGACCTGGCGGAGCGTACCCAGGAGCTCTACGGATGGTTGCTCTCGCGCCACATCATCCCCACGTTCGGGTCCGTCCCGCTCTCGACGATCGACACGCCGGCCGTGCGCCGGTGGCATGTTGGGATCGCCCGAACGCGTCCGACGACTGCGGCGAAGGCCGATCGGTTGCTGTCCTCGATCATGCGTACGGCCGAGACTGATGGATTCATAGAGTCGAATCCATGCCAGATCCGTGGGGCCGCGGTGGAGCGAGCGCCGGAACGACCGATCGCCACGATGACCGAGGTGGGCCAACTGGCAGAACTGATGCCTCCGGAACTTCGGATCGCTGTGGTCTTGGCGGCATGGTGCCAGCTGAGAAGGGGCGAGGTGCGGGGGTTGCGCAGGAAGGACATTGACCTGGAACACGGACTCCTCGAAGTCGAGGTGACGCGGACGACGGCGATGTCAGGACGTACGATTGTGAAGGAGCCGAAGACGCGAGCGGGCCGGCGCTCGATTGCCATTCCCGCCAATGCCCTCGAGTTGCTGGCGGCGCATCTGGATGCCCATGTCGGAGACGATGACGATTCCGTCATCGTCTCGGGGACCGATCGATGCCTGAGCGTGGCGTGGTCGGTTGCCCGGACGAAGATCGGTCGGGACGACCTCCGATTCCACGACCTCCGGCACTCGGGTCTCACCTGGTCGGCGGCTACAGGTGCCAGCGTCGCGGAACTGATGCGGCGTGCTGGCCACGCGTCTCAGGCAGCCGCCTTCCGGTACCAGCACGCCACCGACGAACGGGACCGAGCGATTGCTGAAGCGCTGTCGAGGCTGGCCGAGGCATGATGTATACTTACATCATGCAGAGAACTCAGATCTCTCTCACGGCGGCGGGGCGCCGCGCCCTCGATGAGGAAGCTGCGCGTACCGGACGATCGATCTCCGCACTGATTCGCGACGCCGTAGAGATCGTCTACGGCGTGAAGCGGTCGACCGAAGAAGATCTCGCGACTATGAGGCGGGCCTTCGGCGCATGGAAGGATCGGGAGTTCGACGGCGAGGCGTGGGTCGAAGGTCTCCGTTCGGGGAGTCGTCTTCGGGATACCGATTCGTGACCGCTCTCGTTGACACGTCGGTGCTCGTTGACTATCTGCGAGGCCATGAACGTGCCGCTGAGGTCCTCCAACGTGAGCGGGAAGCATCGCCGCTCCACGCAAGCGAGATGACTCGGGTCGAGGTTCTGTCTGGCATGCGGCCTGCGGAAGAGATCGCCACTCGGGAACTGCTTTCGACCTTGATCTGGCATTCCGTTGATGCGGACGTCGCGGAAGGCGCCGGTGCGCTTGGTCGCATGTGGCTCCCCAGCCACCGATCGATCGACGGTGCCGACCTGGTCATCGCGGCGACCGCTATTCATATCGATGCCCAACTGCTGACTCGCAATGTGAAGCACTTTCCGATGTTCACTGATCTGAAGGCGCCGTACTGAGTTCAAGGTCGGTATCCGGCTCAGCCGGGACCCGCGGTGTTGGCAGCACGACACCATGACGAAGAACATCACTGTCAGGCTCCCGGACGACCTCGACGCGGACGCCGAAGCGTTGGCTCGGGTGGAGGGCCAGAGCATCGACGAAACGGTGAAGCAGTCGCTGGCGGCTGCCGTCGAATGGAGCCGGAACAATCCAAAGTTCAAGGCCCGGGTCGCAAAGATCATCGAAGAGGACAAGGAGCTGCTCGAGCGCCTTACTAGGTGAGGATCGGAACCAGGACCGACTGACCTCGTAAATGGACCTGGACCCTCAGCTGTGCGAGCTGAGATTCGGCACCCGAGACGGAGGACGGGCGCCGCTTCTCGAACACTCTCGGAGCGATTGCCCGGCGGCCGTTCTCACCGGTCATCCGGGCGCGCGATCGACAGCTACGACGCGGAGTGGAGCAGGTCCTCGTGCAGAGCCTCACGGAGCTCGGCCCGGGGGGTCTCGTCATCGACGAGGACCAGCACCGGTCCGGACTCTTCCATCGATCGCGAGTCCGAGTGTGACAGCACACTTTCGGGACGCACCAGGGGTGGAAGGGGTGCCATGGGCTTCAGGCGGCTGGGTCGGCCGAGGACGAACCCTTGACCCAGTGGGCAGCCGAGCGAGCGCAACGTCTCGAGCTCCTCGTTGGTCTCGATGCCTTCGGCGATCATGATGGTCTCGTAGAGCTCGAACCCGAACCGGAGAAGCGCCCGGCCGAGCGCCTGTCGAGCCGGGTCCCGGTCGATCCCCCTGGTCAGTGTGACGTCCAGTTTGATGATGTCCGGCTTCAGGTCCAGGAGGTGTCCAAACCCCGCGTAGCCGGCACCGGCATCGTCGACGGCGATCCGGAGGCCGCTCGAACGGAGCCCGGAGATGCTCGTGGTGAACGCGCTGTAGTCGGTGATCGGCGTGTGCTCGGTCACTTCCAGCACGACGCGTTCGGTCTGCGCCTCGGCCAGGGACTCGCGGAACTGGTCGGACAGGATCGTTTCGACGGATGCATTGATCGACATGTAGATGTTTGCCGGCAGTCGGTCCATCTGTGCGAGCGCGAGCTCGATCGCGGCGATCTCCAGCTCGGTGCCGAGGCCGACCGAGGCGGCCTCGGCGAACCAGAGGTCTGGTGAGCGATCCGGGCCGTCGGTGAACCGGGAGAGCGCCTCGGTGCCCAAGGGCTGCCCTGTCTTGAGGTCCACGATGGGCTGGAAGTGGATCTCCAGTGACCGGTTGTCGATCGTTCGACGGATCCTCAGGTGGGCCTCTTCGCTCTCTCGTCTCGCGTGGGCCTGGTCACGCTTCAGCTCCCGACGTCCGGCGCCTGAGTTCGGTGCGGAACGGTGCAGGCGATTGTGCGCAGACGTCGACCGACTCTGCTTGTGGACGAATACGTCACCTGTCGTCGGAGTATTCGCTCGCAACTGTTGCCTTCCGGTCGTGCACCCGACCCAGTGCCACCCGCCGCACGTGACGGGCCGGTACAGAATCCAGTCCTGTAGGTCTATCGGCCCAAGTCGGTGGGTTCTTGAGGTTGAAGTTCATGCGTCCGCCCAGGAGGCGGGCCGGTTCGTACCGGGCGACCGGGCCCGGATGGGCGGCGGCCACATCCGGGGATGGCTCACGGCGGAGTGCCGGAGTCGACGGAGCGGGGGTCGAGGCTCTCGACGAGGGACGACTGAGCAGCCCGTTCCGGCGAGCGGCGGTCACCCCGGTGACGGGCCGTTGGGCGCTCGAACCAGCTCCCGTCCGGGGCTGGTCAGTCGTCCATGCCCACGACGGGGGCGTTGAGTGGAATCCCACCCGCCGATCCCTGGAAGCTCGCCGGGCCGGAGTTGAAGATGCCGCCGTCACTGGCCACGAGCCAGTAGCCCCGGCTGTCCGGCGTGGACGCCATCCCCACGATGGGACGGTTGAGGGGGACGCCGCCCATCGAGCCGTGGAAGGTGGCGTCGCCGAAGCTGAAGATGCCTCCGTCACGGGCCACCAGCCAGTAGCCCCTGCCGTCACTGGTCGACGCCATGCCCACGATCGGCTGGTTGAGATGGGTGCCGCCCATGGAGCCGAAGTAGGTGGCGTCGCCGAAGCTGAAGATGCCGCCGTCGCTCGCCACCAGCCAGTAGCCCTTGCGGTCCACCGTGGAGGCCGTGCCCACGATGGGACGGTTGAGGGGAACACCGCCCATCGAGCCGTAGAAGGACTCGCAGAACGAGTAGACCCCACCGTCCGAGGCCGCCAGGCGGTAGCCCGGCGCGGGGGAGCAGGGGACGACGGTTCCCGTCTGGCGTGCCTGACCCGAGTCGGGGCTGATCATCAGCGAGGACTCGTCGATCGCGTCGAACTCGCTCGCCGGCACCTGCTTGAGTTCGTCCACCAGTGATGCCGGCCAGGCCGGATCGGCGGTTCCGCCGAAGTACCAGTTGGAGCCGTTGTCCGCCAGGATCAGTCCGTAGTGCTGCATGGCGCGCAGGACCACCTGTGCCTCGGGCGAGTAGCCCGAGATGTCGTAGCTCGCCTTCAGGCGGAACCGGGCGCCCATGGGCGGGAGGTCGGGGTTGCTCGCCTAACCGGCCTCGTGACGGGCCGGCCAGAGATACGACGTGTCTGTGGCCTCGGCCGTCATGCGGATGGCATGGGTGATCGAGCCCGACTGCACCTCGTCGTAGCGGACCAGACCTGGCAGGATGGGCAGGCCAGCGGCGTCCGCCGACGTCCAGCCGGCCGGGCGGAGTGCGTTCGAGCCGAGGTTCCAGATGGCCCCGGAGCCCGCCGTCGACCCGGTGGGGCCGTACCGCGCGTCGTAGAGCTCGGAGAGGGTGCAGGTCGACGGGTCGACCATCAGTGCGTGGCGGTCACCCGTGGAGTCCGCGCCGCCCTCGATGGGCGTGGAGGCGCTGAAGGGGTAGGGACCGGGGTCGCTCTCCCCGGCGTAGTCGAAGGTGAGGGACACCTGGGGAGTCTGCGGCGACACGACCGTGTAGGGGATGCCGTAGGGGACCGAGGGATCCCCCGACGGGCCGAAGTCGGGGTGGAGGTGCGTGGTGGCGCTGTCCATGCTGGAGAGCCACGCTGCGCTGTGGGAGTCGACCGGCAGGCCCGAGATGTCGGTGTTCCAGACGTTGTCGGAGGGGAACATCGGACAGTTGGGCGCTCCGGGGAGCGGGGTCCCCGCGGCGGCCGGCCCGACGACCGCGACCGGGACGAGTCCGACGCCCATCAGCACCACCACCGCCGTGGCGACCCGCGATGTCCACCCCGTGCCCATGGTCTTCATCCTCAATCGAACGTAGTCCACGGGAGTGAATCGGGGATAGGGCCAGCCGGCCCCCGGGTCGGCGGCGTGCCGGGTGGATGGTCGACTCGGTCGGTACCGGGCGCACCGGTCAGCTCAACGCGAGCGGGGCGTCAATTCATGTGTCCCGCGACGGGGAACGGAAGCCTATGGAGGACGACGGCCCGCCTCTCCCTGGTCGCCTCCGGCGACGGTCGTCCGTTCAGGCGGCGGTAGTGGGGGATGGTCCAGACGCCCGGTGGATCCACGTCGACGTCAGGATCGTGGATGTCGGTGAGGAGGACCAGGTAGGCCTCGGCCGGGTGTACTGAACCGCCCGCTCACCGGGCGACCCGGTTCTCCGCACCGAGCATCCACGCCCGCTTCTCCGATTCCACGACCATCCCGTGCAACAGCTCCGACGTGGACGGGTCCTCGACGTCGATGTCGTCGTGGAACCTACGGATATCGGCGACGACGGCGCGCATGCCGTCGGTCCTCAGGACCACCACCATGGGTGTCCCGAGTTCGCCCAACGGAAGGGGAGTGAGGCGGGCCGTGCCGGCGACCGTGGGCGCCCGTCCGTCGGCCACCTTGCCGAGGCCCCGCATCCGCTCAGCGATGGTGTCGGCGGCGTCGCGGGAGATATCGGTGATCTCATCGAGCTGGAGGTGCACGTCCCGGAAGTTGCGTCCGACGACGTTCCAGTGTGCCTGCTTGGCCTGGAGTTGCAGCGCGATCAGGTCGACCAGGATCTGCCGAAGATGGTCGCCCAGGCGGTCGCCCGCGGTGAACCCACCGCCGGTCGTCGAAGGGGGATGATCGGTGAAGGTTGGCATTGGTACTCACTTCGAGAGGTTGGTTCGAGAGGCCCGATCGGGTGGATCACGGCCGCATCTCCGCCGGTTCGCTCGTCCGTCGAGCGTGCTCGGCGATGGTGGCGGCCACCACGGAGAAGTCCTGGCCTGCCGCTCCGTCGGCCATGGCCGCCTCCATCCACAGGCGTGCTGCGTCGGCTGCGGGAAGGGCCACACCGGCGTTCCGGAGGACGTGGTCCAGGAGCTCCATGTCCTTGGTGGCGAGCTCCAGTTTGAAATTCGGCGGGTATTCGGACGCCTCGACATTCGCCCCCTTGGCCCGCACCGTCGGGCCGATGGGTGAGTCGGCCAACACGTCCAGCGTCACGGAGGGGTCGAGTCCGAGCACGTCAGCCACGACGGTCGCCTCGCCGAACGTGACCATCGAGGCCACGAGGGTGAGGTTGACGACCAGCTTCGTCGCCGCTCCCGACCCGGTCGATCCCACGTGACGGGGCTGCCCGAGCGTCGACAGCAGCGGTTGCACGTCCTGGAAGACCTGGTCACTCGCTCCCACGTAGATCTGCAGTCGGCCCGCGCCTGCTTCGGGCACGCTGCCGCGCACCGGGGCGTCGACGGCGGTGACCTCCTCGGGCAGGCGGTCGGCCAGAGCGCGGAACTCGTCGGGCCCGATGGTCGACATGTCGATCCACACCAGCCCGGGCGCCGCGGTCGAGGCGACGCCGTCGACACCGAAGAGGACGTCGTCGACCGCCTCGGGCCTGGCCAGCATGGTGACGACGAACTCTGCGCCGTGCACCGCGGCAGCGGGTGACGCGGCCACCTCGGCCCCGAGCAGGGCCAGGGGTGCCGTCCGCTCTGGGGTGCGGTTCCACACGGTGACCTCGTTGCCGTCTTCGATCAGTCGGCGTGACATCTGGGTCCCCATCAATCCGAGGCCCAGGAATGCGATCTTCGACATTGGGTTCCTACGTTCTCTCGTGGGGTCGAGGCGGTCCGGGTGGACCGCCCTACATTCCCTCTGGTGACGGACCTGCCATCCGGAGCGAGTCGGCGAGGAGGTCGTCCACCGCTTCCCGCTCGGTGGGCGTGAGCTCCACGTCACCGGCCGGAAGCACGGCTTCGAGCTGAGACGGTCGGCGGGCGCCGAGGATGGCGACGTCGACTCCGGGGTGTGACGTCGTCCAGGCGACGGCCAGTTGGGGGAGCGGAAGGCCCAGTCCGGCGGCGAGCCGCTCGAGGCGTCGGACCACCTCGAGATTGCGGGCGAACGTGGCCCCGGTGAAGTCGGAGCTGTGGCTGCGCCAATCGTCAGCCGGAAAGGTCGTCGTCGGCGTCATGCGCCCCGACAGCATGCCGTGGCCGAGCGGTCCGTAGACGAGGACGCCCACATCGTTCGTCTCGGCGTAGGGAAGGATCTCTAACTCGACGTCGCGGTGGAACATGTGGAACGGCGGCTGCAGGGTCTCGACCCGGCCGAACCTGGTGAACTCGTCCATCTGCTTGACGTCGTAGTTGGAGACACCGACATGGCGGATCTTGCCCTCGGTCACCAGGTCCTCCAGCACCGTGGCCGTCTCCTCCGCCGGCGTGTGCGGATCGGGCCAGTGCACCTGGTAGATGTCGATGTAGTCCGTGCCCAGGTTGCGAAGGCTCGACTCCACGCCGGCACGCAGCCAGGCAGGGCCGGCGTCGCGCACCAGGGACGTTCCGTCCATACGCAGGCCGCCCTTGGTGGCGATGACCACGTCCTCACGCCGGACCGCCCCGTCGAGCGCCGTGCCGAGCAGCCGTTCGGCGACGCCGAACCCGTAGGCCTGCGCGGTGTCGAAGAGCGTCACGCCCAGTTCGAGCGCCCGGTGGACGGTGGCCCGGGCGTCGTCGTGGTCGAACGATCCCCACTCGCCTCCGAACGCCCAGGTGCCGAGGGCCACCTTGGAGACGTCGAGGTCTGTCTGACCGAGTCGTGTGTTCTGCATGATGTGCCTCTCCGTTCGCTTCGCAATGGCACTACGAGATGTCGGACGATGCGTCGGTGGTACGGGCGTGGGTACTCCGAGCGGCAAGCACGGCCACGGCGAGCAGCAGCGCAGTCGCCACGCCGAGTGCCACCCAGGCCTGGCCCCGCATCACCAACGATGCCCCCAGTAGGGCACCACCGAACATGGCGACGACCGAGGCCGCCCGGCGGGCACGCGGGCGACGGCGCGGATCGGCGGCGAAGCCGGTGAGGGCCATGGTCAGCACCGTCGTCGTGAGGTCGGGAACTGCCAGATGGCGGGCGACGGCGTTCTGCACTCCCATGGCCAGGGCCAGGAGGCCGGCCACGGCCGATGTCGTCGCGAGTGGAGCGGGCAGTCCGACAACCACCACGACGATCAGCGCCGCGGCCGTCAGGACGGTCTCCACGACGGCGGCGCCGGCGAGGAGGTGGGCCGCCGCACCACCGCGGCGGGCGAGCCGTCCTCCGGCGATCGCACCGATCATGAAGCCGGCGAGCGCCACGAGGGAGGCGACCAGGGAGAAGCCCGGTGCCCGGGCGGCGGCGAATCCCAGGAAGACGACGTTGCCCGTCATGTTGGCCACGAAGACCCGCCCCAGGCGGAGGATGCTGACGGCGTCCACCAGGCCGGTGACCACGGTCATGCAGACCAGGAGTGCAGGCAGGGTACCGAATGTCGGATCGTCGAAGAACGCCTGGAGGACACCCGGGACGGCCGAAGATCCCTCGGTCAGGTCGCCGTGTCCCGGAGCAGTGGTGGTGGTCATCGTGATTCCTCCTGCTGTTCGCCTGACGTCCATCGTCCGCCCGATCCATTCAGAAGTCCAACAGTGATATGTGATCAGATTGAGCATTACTGTGGATCAATGGAACTCCGCCAGCTCGAGGCGTTCGTGGCCGTTGCCGAGGAGCGGAACTTCACCCGCGCCGCGGCACGACTGCACATCGCCCAGTCCGGGCTGTCGGCGACGATCCGGACGCTGGAGCGCGAGCTGCACGCTCCGTTGTTCCTGCGGACGACCCGGTCGGTCTCCTTGACGCCGGCGGGACTGGCCCTCCTCGGCGACGCGCGGCGCACGCTCGTGTCGGCGCGCAACGCGATGGAGGCGGTGGCGGCGGTGGAAGGCCTGCGGCAGGGCACGCTGGCACTCGGTATCATGCAGAGCAGCTCGCTGTTCGACCTACCGAGCATCCTCAAGCGCTTCCGGGATGACCACCCGGGGGTCGAACTACGACTCAGGCAACTGACGTCGGACGACGCCGTCCGGCTCCTCCGGGAACACGACCTCGATGTGATCTTCACCACCGGCACCGCGCAGACGCCGTCGGACCTCGTGTCGATTCCGATGGTCGAGTCCCCACTGGTGGTGGTGTGCGCCCACGGCTCGGTCCTCGCCGACCGCGCGGTGGCCGACCTGTCGGCGGTGGCGGCACAGCCGCACATCGGATTCCCCGTCGGGTGGGGCATCCGGGGGCTTGCCGATCGGGCCATGCACGCCAAGGGCCTGGAGCCGAACTACGCCTTCGAGGTCAACGACACGTCCACCGTCCTCGACCTCGTCGAGGCGGGATTCGGTGTGGCGCTGGTGCCCGAGATCATCGCCAACCTCAACGGCGGTCTGCGGAAGATCCCGCTCAGGGGGCGTCGATGGAACTGGACCATCGTGGCCGAGACGCTCGGACCGGCTCCAGCGAATCCGGCCGCCCGCGCCCTGTGGCGGATGCTCGGGGACCCCCCTGGATGACGAGGTCCGGGGGCGTCGCTTCGCGGCGCGGACGTCCGTCACGACGGGCTCGTCCGGTGCGCCCGGGGGGCAGGCTGGCCGAAGGGAGATGGTTCGTCCTCCACGCGCCCACCACGGGCCGAGGCTGCCTCGGGGGCGCGGGGGACGGGAGCCATCGTTCGGACCCCGGTGGGATCGACTGTGGGAGCCGACGGTCCTCGCCCCGCTCGCCGCCAGCACGGACCACGACGGCTCACCGCCGGACGGCACTCGCCGTCCGGCGGGCGCCGACCCGCTTCACCGGGGAGCGCGACGCCGCCTCAACGGTGCGCGGTGTATCCGCCGTCGATGGTGAACGTCTGGCCGGTGACGAACGCGGCGTCGTCGGACAGGA